>RZZF01000068.1 GCA_009929975.1 Clostridia bacterium | reverse complement strand
GGCATGCCGATAAATCCGGCAACGAATGTATTATTCGGATGCATGTACAGGTTCGTCGGGTCATCGACCTGCTGGATGAAACCATCCTTCATGACGACGATACGGGTACCCATTGTCATGGCCTCTGTCTGGTCATGGGTAACATAGATGATGGTGGTCTGCAGGCGCTGATGCAGTTTGGTGATCTCAACACGCATCTGAACACGCAGTTTGGCATCGAGGTTGGACAGCGGCTCATCCATCAGGAAGACCTTCGGATCACGAACGATCGCGCGGCCGAGAGCAACACGCTGACGCTGACCACCGGAGAGTGCTTTCGGTTTTCTGTCCAGCAGGTGTTCGATTTCCAGGATTTTCGCGGCTTCACCGACGCGGCGCTTGATATCATCCTTGGGAACTTTACGTAGTTTCAGACCGAATGCCATATTGTCGAAAACGGTCATATGGGGATACAGCGCGTAGTTCTGGAAAACCATGGCAATGTCACGGTCTTTCGGCTGAACATCATTGACGAGACGGTCGCCGATGTAAACTTCGCCCTCAGTGATCTCTTCGAGACCGGCGATCATGCGCAGTGTTGTTGACTTGCCGCAGCCGGACGGACCAACCAGAATGATGAATTCCTTATCGGCGACGTCCAGATTGAAGTCACTGACTGCGACAACGCCTCCTTCATAACGCTTGTAAACATTTTTAAGTGTTACACTTGCCATACGAAAACCTCCAAATTTGCTCTTCATGCTTCAACCCAAGCATCAGGCTTGCATACTGACTATACCACTTGAATTCAAAAAGGAACAGATGCGAATTTTAACAAATGTTATCGTGCTGATTTAGCAATACAGTAGGAGGGGGCCTGATATAAGCAACAATATTTCTTATGATTTTTTATTCAATTTGACTGAATAGGTGATTTGCACGTCTCAGCCCGGGCAGCGATCACTGTTCATGCTTGAATTGAATAGGTATAATATAAACGGAATTCATGAATAAATCAACAGAAAAACGCTTGCGATCTTAATAAATATTCACTATAATGAATATTTATTAATCAGCGGCCCGGCTTCAGCCGCATACAGCGCTGATTTGGTGGAAGCCCGGGCGATCAGCAGAGCAGCGGAGGTAGCAGATGCAGGCTCAAAACATTGGAATCATCGGTGCGACAGGGTATGTCGGCATGGAGCTGGTTCGTATATTATCCAGTCACCCGTCCTTTACCCTGACGCGCCTGACGTCACAGACATATGAAGGAAAGCGTTTCTCGGATCTGTATCCCGCGTTTCGCCAGATGGTCGATCTGCCCCTGACCGCGGCTGATCCGGACGATCTGGCCGACGCCTGCGACCTGGTGATAACAGCCTTGCCGCATGGTGTCGCCGCCGCGACGGTCCCTGATCTGCTGCGGCGCGGCCTCCGGGTACTCGATCACAGCGGTGATTTCCGCTATCGGAATGTGGAAACGTATGAAAAGGCCTATCACCTGGTCCACCCGGCTCCCGAGCTGCTGGACGAGGCAGTCTACGGTTTGCCGGAGCTCTACCGTGACCAGCTGGCCGATACACGCCTTGCCGCCAACCCGGGCTGCTATCCGACCTGTTCACTGCTCGGGCTCCTTCCCGTTCTGCGTGCCGGGCTGGCCGATCCCGGCCAGATTCTGATCAGCGCCGTCTCCGGTGTCAGCGGGGCCGGCCGCCAATCCAGTCTTGCCTTTTCATTTTGTGAAACGGATAACAGCTGCCGGCCATACAGTGCCGTCGGCCATCGCCATACCAGCGAGATCGAGCAGGAAATCGGCCTGATGGCCGGTCTGAACGAACCGCCGGCCATATCGTTCACACCGCATCTGATTCCGGTCAAGCGGGGCATGCTCGCCACCATTCACATCCGGCCCTGCGCCGGAGTCACTGAGTCGATGATCGCAGAGGCCTTCAGCCGCCAGTGCGCGGACGAACCGTTTCTCCGGCTGCTGCCGGCGGGCCAGCTGCCTGAGACCCGCCATGTTGCCTATACCAATTTCTGTGATCTTTCTTTTGCGCTGGATCCGTCAAGCGGCTGGCTGAAAATTTTCTCCGCCATTGATAACCTGGGAAAAGGCGCGGCCGCCCAGGCGGTCCAGACCTTGAACTGCATGACCGGCCGGCCGGAGACAGAAGGACTGCTCACCGTCGGCGGTTCGATCTGATAAGGAGTGTATCCATGGAAAATCTGAATTTGACAGATATGCAAGCGATTATCGGCAAGGCAGAAATCCTGATTGAAGCACTGCCCTATATTCAGAGCCTGGCAGGGAAAACGGTCGTCATCAAATATGGCGGCAACGCGATGATCAGCGAGTCGTTAAAAAGCCATGTCATGCAGGATATCACCCTTTTGAAGTATATCGGCATCAATCCTGTTCTGGTACATGGCGGCGGCCCGGATATCAGTGAGATGCTGCAGCGGCTCAATATCTCCTCAGAATTTCGCGGCGGACTGCGGGTGACAACGGCTGAAACCATGACAGTCGCCCAGATGGTGCTGGTCGGAAAAACCAATAAGGAGATCGTCTCACGGCTTAACCAGAATGGCGCCAAGGCCATCGGCATCTGCGGAATTGACGGCCGCCTGATCGAATGTGAGAAAATCGATACAGATCATGAGGGCAAGCCGCTTGATGTCGGATATGTCGGCCGTATCGTCAAGATCAACACCAAGGTTCTCGAGATGCTGGCCGGCGATGAGTATATTCCGGTTGTCGCTCCCATCGGCATCGGCCGCAACGGCGAAAGCTACAATATCAACGCGGATACCGTCGCCAGCGAAATCGCGGCCGCGCTGCAGGCGGAGAAGCTGATGACCCTGACCGATGTTGAGGGGGTCAGGATCAGCGATGAACACGGTCAGGAAACCGTGATCTCAACGCTCAACGAACAGGAAATCAATGAATTGATCGCCGAAGGCACTATCAGCGGTGGGATGATTCCAAAAGTTCTCGGCTGCCTTGATACCGTCAGACGCGGAGTCGGTCGGGCACATATCATTGACGGCCGGATACCCCATTGTCTCCTGTTGGAAATATTCACCAATAAAGGAATCGGTACCATGATCACACGGGAACGCAAACCGTATTATGACGGGGAGAAAATATAGGAGGGACTTATGCAGTCAAATGAATCGATGTCAATCAGCCAGATCATTGAACGGGATCACAAGGTCTATCTCAACGCGTTTGGCCAGCGAACGCCTCTTTGTATTGAACGGGGCGAAGGCTGCTGCCTCTATGACAGCGAAGGGCATGCCTATCTTGATTTAATCGGCGGAATTGCCGTCAATGTGCTGGGGCATGGCCATCCCGGGCTGACAGAAGCCATCTGTCACCAGGCCGCTCAACTGATTCACTGTTCCAACTATTACTACCAGATGCCCCAGCTGCGTCTCGCCGAACGGCTGTCAGACTACGCGAAACCACTGTTCAGCGGCCAGGGCGGACTTGTTTTTTTCGGCAACAGCGGCGCGGAGGCCAACGAAGCGGCCATCAAACTGGCGAGGGCCTATTTCCATAAGCAGGGCCAGCCGCGGCCACGGATTGTCAGTGCCCGCCAGTCGTTTCACGGCCGGACCCTCGCGACAGCGGCCGTGACCGGCCAGCCACGCTACAGCGATCCGTTCGCGCCCCTGCCCTCCGGCATTGTCCATGTCCCGTTCAACGATATCGCGGCGCTGCAGGCGGCCGTAGACACGACAACTTGCGCGGTTGTCCTTGAGCTGATCCAGGGAGAAAGCGGCGTCCATCCGGCGACCGCTGCCTATGCACAGGCGGCAGAGGCCGTCTGCCGCGAGACCGGCGCGCGGCTGATCATCGACGAGATCCAGACCGGCATGGGCCGGACGGGGGCTTTTTTCGCCAGTGAGCGGTATCAGCTGACCCCGGATATCGTCACCCTGGCCAAAGGACTGGGCGGTGGCGTTCCGATCGGCGCGGTCATCGCCTCGCCGGACAGTGCGGCCGGATTCACTCCGGGAGACCACGGCAGCACCTTCGGCGGTAATCCCCTCGCCTGTGCCGCTGCCAATGCCGTCCTCGATGCCTATGAAGCCGAACAGCTCGTTGCAAGAGCCGGCCAGCTTGGACAGGCTGTCACCACCCGGCTGCAGCAGCTGGCGCAGAAACAGCCACTGATCCAGGAGATCCGCGGAGCAGGCCTGATGATCGGAATTGAGTTCAGCGCTGAAATCGCGCCGGCACTCCGCATGAATCTGATCAGCCATGGTTATCTGACCGGTGCCGTCGGCACCAGCACCCTGCGTCTGCTGCCGCCGCTGACAATCAGCCGGGAAGAACTTGACCGCTTCGTTGATCAGCTGGCGGCCAGTCTCGAGGAAATCTCCACCGAGGAGGAAAGTAAATGAAGCATTTTATTGATCTGGCTGATCTCAGCCACAGCGAACTGATCAGCCTGCTGGATCTGGCTGACATGTTGAAGTCAGATTTGAAACAGCATAAAGCAGTGCCGATTCTGGCCGGCAAGACACTGGGCATGATTTTCGCAAAATCATCGACCCGGACACGGGTCTCCTTCGAGGTCGGCATGTATCAGCTCGGCGGACACGCTTTGTTTCTCAGCACGCAGGATATCCAGATCGGCCGCGGTGAAACGATCTCTGACACTGCCGCCGTACTGTCCCGCATGCTTGACGGCATCATGATCCGCACATTCGCGCATCAGGATGTGCTGGATCTGGCCCGTTTCGGTTCGATTCCAGTCATCAATGGACTGACCGATCTGATGCATCCCTGCCAGGCACTGGCCGATCTCCAGACCATCCGTGAAAACTTCGGCCGCCTTGACGGACTGAAAATGGCCTATCTCGGCGATGGCAACAATATGGCGCATTCACTGGCCCAGGCCGGAGCTCTGGCCGGCATGCATGTCAGCATCGCGACGCCACCGGGCTATTCATGCAGCACTCAGCTGATCACGGCCGCGGCGGAAGTCGCGCTGACACAGGGCGGCAGTGTCACGACCGGGACGGACGCGGCGGCGGCCGCCAGCCAGGCGGATGTCATCTATACCGATACCTGGATCAGCATGGGGCAGGAAGCTGAGAAGGAACAGCGGAAAACGATCTTTACCCCGTATCAGGTCAATCAGGACATGATGGAGATAGCCTCTCCAGACGCGATTTTTCTGCATTGCCTGCCGGCTTATCGCGGACTTGAAGTCACGGCCGGTGTCATTGACGGGCCCGCTTCAAGGATTTTTGACCAGGCGGAAAACCGGCTGCATGCCCAGAAAGCCATATTGGCGACCGTGATGGGGTCTGCATGAAAGCGGAACCCGAACCAATCGAAATCCGCAAGGCAGTCGCCGCGGACGCGGACGCTCTCTACCGGCTGATCCAGCAGGCAATGCGTGTTTATGCCCTGCAGTCAGGGATCACAGGATCACTTGAATCACTGCAGGAATCCGCCGACGATATGCTGCGGTATGTGGAAAATGACATGGTCATGGTCGCGGTCAGAGACGGCCAGCTGGTCGGTACGGTCCGCCTGGTACGACAGGACAGGGCGACGGCCTGGCTGACCCGGTTCGCGGTTCTGCCGCATATGCATCAGACCGGAGTCGGCCGGATGCTGTATCAGGCGGCGGAAATCTGGTTGCGTCAGGCCGGCTTCAGAGACGTAAGCCTCCATACCGCACTGAATAATCAGGCATTGGTCGCTTTCTATCAGGCCCGTGGCTTTCAACTAATCAGCAGTGACCACAGCCGGGGCTATCCCCGCGGGCTGCTGCGTAAAGATCTGGCTGATACGATGGATCAACCGGGGACATAAGCGGTCTGGCGAATCAAGATCAGAAAAGCGAACAGGCCCAGGAAGACCAGCAGCGTCTGAATCAGGATGAAAACAAGTCCGATGATGTTCAGGGTACGGGCGGTGCTGATCCGGCCGCGCGCGACCTCAGGGTCCGGCTCGCTGCCGGCCGTCAGGGTCAGGATGAGGGCAATACAGCCCAGAACGAAACTGAAACCAAGCCCGATGAAAATCATATTGAGCACGGAAAAGACAATCATGCCAGTATCCGGCACCCGGGCGGCACCCGGGCGGCCCGGGCCTCCTGCAGCCGGCAGCGCGAGCGGACGACCGTCACGGCCCGGATCATAATCTGCGCGGGTATAGGCCGCGGAATGGTTGGATGCCATCGGCTGAACGGCTGCGGATGTCTCAGGATCCGGCTGGATCGGGCGGCCGCATTCCGGGCAGAACCGGACAGGGTAGGCCGTCGTATGGCCACAGTGTTCACAATGCACGCAGATCACCTCACACGTTCAACTGGATCTATTATAGCATGCCAGGCCGCCAAGGCGGCATCTGCCGGCAGGTCAACGGTGCAGCAGCGGGCTGACCCGCTTGTAGATCAGCGCGACGATCACAGAGATTACGATGCCCTTGAATAGATTGAATGGGATAAAGACGAAGATAATCAATGTCTTGAGATCCGTCACCAGCGTATTGCCGACTGCGCGGGTCGCCGAAATGATCGCGTCCAGCGGGAATGGGATCACATTGACATAAAAGGGGATCATCACATAGTAATTGGCGAAACTGGCGACAACGGTCATCGCGATCGTACCGGCTGCCATTCCCAGCAGCGCACCGCTTCGTGTCTTGCGATAGCGATAGACGAGGCCGGCGGTGCCGACAAAGGCCGATCCAATCACGAAATTGGCCAGTTCACCGATGCCGCCGGTAATGGTTGTCGGCACGTGCATCAGGTTCTTGATTAGTTCGATCAGGATACCGGTCAGAGGTCCCATGGCGAAGGCACCCAGCAGCACGGCGATTTCACTGAAATCGAATTTGAGAAAAGTCGGCATCAGCGGCAGAACCATTTCCAAATACATCAGGACAACCGCGACTGCCGTCAGGATGGCGGTTTTGGCGATCCAGCGGATATAGCGGCGGCTGTCGCTGCCTGTATGGGGAAGGTGGTGCAGCTGAGGCTGATTTTTCTCCGGCTCCTGAGCCGGGTGTTCGTTCGTCCTGTCCCTGGTTGGCTGATTGTTCATCTTGTCCTCACTCCCTGATGGTGATCCGGTTCGGGTTCTGCTGTCATCGCAATAAAAAACGCCCGTTCAAGCGGGGCGTCCAGTGATCGGTCCGATCAGCTGTTTCCTTCCATCCAGACTTTACTGTCGGCCAAGGAATATCACCTTGTCAGTTCCGGTTGTCAACCAACCGGAAGTCGCGGGCTCATTCAAATGAATTTACCGCCGGTAGGGAAATTCACCCTGCCCCGGAAACAATCTATATTTTTATCCATCGTACCACATTTCTGTCATTTTGCAATCATCGGCGTCATGGCTTCAGCAGATAACTCTGCACCCGATCGAGCATCCCGTTCCGGAGATAGGCACGCGGCACCCGCCGGCCGATCAGGCAGGCCGCTTCATAATTGATCGTCTCCATCCAGCCCGCGGCCTCGTCAATACTGATCGCCGCACCTTCATTGCCCTGGGCTCCGAAGAGGACAACTTCATCACCAACAGCCGGTGGCTGCTCCAGATCAGTCAGATCCACCATGCAGCTGTCCATGCAGATGCGCCCGATCACAGGCACCCGCTGCCCCTGCACCAGAATCTGCCCCCTTCCCTGCAGACGCCGGCTGTAGCCGTCCGCATAACCAATCGGGATGGTCCCGATCAGGCTGTCCCGTTTTGTCTCATAAGTGCGGCCATAACTGATCGATGTCTGCGCCGGAACCTGCTTGACCAGAACCAGATTCGACTTGAGGCTCATGGCCGGCTGCAGATCCGGCCACGCCTCCGGACAACCGGGCGGAACCATACCGTAGAGAATCAGACCGGGACGTACCATTTCAAGGTGCATGTCCGGAAAACGCATCGTCGCCGCGCTGTTGCAGACATGGCGGATCGGTATGGGCAGCCCGATCCGGTTCAGTTCCTGGCAGATGCCGCTGAACTGTTCGAACTGCTGGCGGGTATCCCCCGGTCCGCCAACGTCGAGGTGACCCGCGACGTGGTGGCCCTGCGGGTGGACCACCCCACCTTCGAAGATCTGGTCCGGGCCAACCCGGATGTGGCCCTGCGCCTTCTGCGCGTTCTGGTCCTGAGGTTCGTGAGCACCCGAGACCGCTTCCTGGGGATCCTCGGGCGTGCCTGAGCCCGCCAGCTACCAGGCTGGCTTCGCCCGCGCCTGCCGGCACCTGTACGGCAGCTACGGCAGAACCTTCGGCCAGCGCCTGCTGGCCCTTGAGCTCCTCCATCCGCCCGCCCGGGCCCTGGATCTGGGCTGCGGTTCAGGTGAGCTGCTGGGCCTGTTGTCCGAACGCGGCTTTGAGGTGACCGG
>RZZF01000363.1 GCA_009929975.1 Clostridia bacterium | reverse complement strand
GAAAGAGGTATCAAAGGGCACTTCGACATCGACCGCAAGCCCGACCTGCAACGCCCCGAACACATCGAATATGTCTTCAGCTGGATCAGGGATTAAGCAGTTCTGTCGATCAAAGACACGGCTGTCGGCATGATGCGATCGATCAGTTGACTGGCTATCCGCATATTGTCTCCTCATGATTCATATCTGTACCGTATTTATTCGCCCGTTTTTGATCGCTTCCTGAGCTTGACGACCGTAACACCTCTGGCCTCGACATCAACGTGAACCCGGATCCTGCCATTGTTCGATTGAAGGAACGTGACATCATCTGAATACAAATCGACCGCTTCGTATTCGGTCCCGTCTTCACAGGGAAAATCGATCTGCGCTTCAGCACTCTCCTGCCCATAGTTGAAGGCGAACACAATACGGCCATTTTCGCCATGCAATGAACAGACTTTAATCTCATGATGGCTCACATCATGAAGTCTCAGGCCATATTCATTGTCCATCAACCGAATCAAGTCGCTTGTTTCCGTCCGTTGATTCTTGAAATAGCCATACCAGAGGAACGTGGAGATATAGAGTATTCTGCCTTTGCCGACCGTCTTTTCGATCATGGCTGGTCGGCCGTCCGCATAGGACGCGAGGACGCGCACATCGTCGGCTGTGAGGTCTATGTCCCGTCGTTCATAAAATCCTTCGCTGTTCAGTTTTGTTCCGTTCCAGTCCAGAGAAAACGCCAGATTGTCGGGTTCCATGTCCAAAAGCCTGAATCCCAGTGTTTGCCACAAACCAGCACCGGGTACCGTTTCATGCAGCTGCCCATGATCCTGTATTTCGCCGAATTTGCCATCACAAATGATCGTCCCGCCTTCGATCAGGTATGTTTTCAAGCCTTCGGCCAATTCATCGCTGATGTTCACCTGATTGGTCATGAACAGCGTTCTGTATTGGCCGATTGAATGTCGCTTGACATCATCGGGGGTGACAAATTTGACCGGAATATTCTGCTCCCATAAGCCTTTATACAAACCTGCAATGGAATCCGTATACAGACTGGTGGATAAGTACGATTGATAATATTCTGTATAGGCTTTGACAAAGTCATGGTTCAGCCGGTCATAAAGGATCACGGTGTTCGGCTGCTCCGGTTCATAGGCCATGAACTCCTTATCGTTTGCCCGGATGATACGGCTGAGAGACGCCGCCTCGTCAGAGCGCGGTGTCGGGCCGCCCCTATGGTCGACCAATCCCCGGCCAAATGTCTGGACCCCGGTGATAAAGGGATTCCACTTCCAATAGACAATGCCCTTCGCGCCATGAGAAATGGCCTCCCAGGTCCACCATTTCAAATCATAGGAATGGACATAACTGAACGGGTTGAACATCGTCTGGTGATGGGTCTGCAGCTCGGAGATCCAGAAACGGCCCTGCTTTGCCGCGGAATGGACACCGGTGAGCATCTCCCATCGGGTCCATTCTTGCATGAATGGATTGTTTTTCGGGTAAAAGGAAATACCGTATTCATCCACATTGGCCGCTGCGTTCCAGTCGTCATGCGGCCGGTGATAGTCGCCGTCCGCGGTGATCATCGAATGGATGTTATCGGCGATCACAGGGTGTTTACGATCCACTGCCTTGACCATCTGGCTCCACTCTTTGAGGATCATGCCGACATTGTCTTTGTGGAACTGCTCGTAGTCAACCATGGGCATGACGCTGGCCCACA
>RZZF01000362.1 GCA_009929975.1 Clostridia bacterium | reverse complement strand
AGTCTATTTATGTCTCTCTCCTCTATCACCAGACTCATGACATTGCGCTCCAGTCGCCACAAAGCTAGCAGCCAGCAGGTCCAAGCCATCAATCAGCGCTCACGCTTCCCCATCCAGTTTCCGGGGAGCCAAGGCTTTGAAAAGATCAATTTCCGCCTGATCATATGGCGTGTGGTCACTGTGGTAGATATCATGCTGCCAGCGGTCCATCGCCCAGTCATAGTGTTTCGATAGATCGCGCATGAATTCCCAGGGCTCATGGAATTGTCCGTATCCATTGACCAGACCCCAATGGAAGGATCCGATGTGCTCTCGCGCAAAATATGGCAGAACCTCGGTGATATTATTATGCAGAACGCGATGCAGCCATTCTGTGTTAATGATCGGCCGCTTGAATTTCTTCAGCTGCTCCGTCACAAACTTCACATTGTCGATTTTTCCATAGCAATGAAATGTAATGATATCCGAAAGTTCAATCGCCCGCCGCTCAATCGCGCTGATCGACATGGGATTGTCGTAAAAGGTCGGCGGCGTCTGGTAATTGCCTTCGAAATCCCAGGCGCATGCCGTCAATGGCTGGATCGGATTCATCTCACGAACCCATTCGAACACTTTTTCCATCAGCGGAAGACTGCGTGTCTCACGGTTGTTATTGCCGGGTTCATTCCAGATGTCCCAAAGAATGACACGTTCGTCCTGTCCAAGCAGTCCGACCAGATCACGCACAAAGGCTTCTTTTTCCGGCCAGGTTGCCGGATCATCACCATCCCACCAGCCGATCTCATGATTGCCGTCAAACGGGGTCGTCTTCGTACCGCCGTGATATCCCCAGTCAGGATCCGGCTGAGGGCCGAATGTGGGCTTCGGTGCCTGATCCGCAATCCGCTTCGGCACCAGACAGTCATTGAACAGAACGATCATCAGGCCAAGCCCGTACTTTCCGGCACATTCAACATATTCACTGACATGTTTGAGAAAGGTGTCACGCTGGTGCTTCCAGACGAAAAACGGCGGATGAATCCGGATCGCATTAAAGCCGGTCTTCGCTGCCAGATCGAATTCGCGCGCCGTCTTCTCCAGGCTTTCCGCGAAAGTCTCATCCTGCCACATTTCAATATTGTTGCGCACCGATCCTGTGACATGGTTGTAGCCCATGATCCAGGGGCGGCTGTTATACCATTTCCAGGCTCTTTCTTCACTCCACTTGTTCAAATACATCACTCATATCCTCCTGCAATCGCTGACGTTCATATCCATCATCAGGTTGTCACATTGACCGTCAATTGATCTCCATCAATGACAATTTCATCAATACGGGCACTGCGTGTATCCACATCATAGGCCTCTAAATCACCGATATTACGCGCGTGATAGACAATCCAGTGCCGCCCCTCATCATAGATGACACTGTTATGGCCGAGCCCTTCGATTTTGTCGTTACTGGACAACAGCGGCGCATAGGTTTTGTCATCCGGAAACTTTTTCCAGTCAAGATGGCGAAGATCAGCGTCTTCCGGTCCATGTGCGACAGAATATCCGACGAAGTAGGTCGGGTTGGTGTGGTTCGCCCCGGAATACATCAGGTAATGGGTTGTCCCAACCCGGAAATAAAACGCGCCTTCGATCGTGTACCAGTGCTGCCCCGGCTTGAAGCGGTCCCGCATATACATTTCTTCATGGATGGTCGGATAAATCAGACCGGCCGGTTTTCCCTCCA
>RZZF01000067.1 GCA_009929975.1 Clostridia bacterium | reverse complement strand
CTATTATCTATTTTTGTCACGATATAACAAAACATTCAATACAAATAGAAGTGATATGACACAAGTTTCAGATCGTTTAGCAAGTTTATCGCCATCGGAAACATTGGCGATGTCTCAAAAGAGTAACGAACTTAAGGCACAAGGAATCGATGTAATCAACCTTAGTGTAGGTGAGCCAGATTTCTTTACACCCGATCATATTAAGGAAGCAGCAAAAAAAGCCGTAGACGATAATTACTCGTTCTACTCTCCTGTTCCCGGTTATCTTGATCTGCGTAAGGCTATCGTTGCTAAGTTGAAAAACGAGAACGGTCTGACCTATACAACAGACCAGATTATTGTATCAGGTGGTGCAAAGCAATCTGTTTGCAACGTATTACTAAGTATTATCGGTCCGGGCGACGAAGTAATCGTACCTGCTCCTTATTGGGTAAGCTACGTTGAGATGGTTAAACTGGCCGAAGGTACCAACGTGGTTATCTCCGCCGGAATCGAACAGGACTTTAAGATTACACCAGCTCAGCTTGAAGCAGCCATTACGCCTAAATCGAAAGCGATCATCCTTTGTTCTCCTTCCAATCCTACCGGAAGTGTTTACAGCAAGGAAGAGCTGGCAGGATTGGCCGAAGTATTGGCAAAGTATCCTAATATCATCGTATTGTCCGACGAAATTTACGAACATATCAACTATGTTGGAGCACACGAAAGTATTGCTCAGTTCGAATCGATCAAAGACCGCGTAGTGGTTATCAACGGGGTATCTAAAGCTTATGCGATGACCGGATGGCGTATTGGCTTTATTGCCGCTCCTCTGTGGATTGCCAAGGCTTGTAACAAACTGCAGGGCCAGTATACATCAGGACCTTGCTCCGTAGCTCAAAAAGCTGCCGAAGTAGCATTCTCGGGCGATCAGTCGTGTGTAGCCGAAATGCGCAATGCATTCCTGCGCCGTCGCGACCTGGTTGTAAATTTGTGTAAGGATATACCGGGCATCAAAATAAACAATCCGCAGGGCGCATTCTATCTGTTCCCCGAAGTGAGTTCATATTATGGTAAAAAAGCCGGCGACCGTGTTATTCAGGATGCAGGCGACCTGGCCATGTATCTGTTGGAAGAAGGACACGTTGCAACGGTTGGCGGAGCTGCTTTCGGAGCTCCCGAGTGTATTCGTTTCTCGTATGCCACATCAGACGAAAATCTGGTTGAAGCAATCAAACGTATCAAAAACGCATTGGCTGCATTGAAATAAGCAGACAACCGTTAACATATAGTAAAGCCCGGATCTTCATAATAGTTGATCCGGGCTTTGTTTTTGTGTCTCTACATTATTATATATCTTTATTTTATATCTTTGTAGAAAGATGATCCGATAAATTCAAATCAAATGAACTGGAACCAATTATTGTCCGACAAACGTTTCGGAATGGAAGAATACCACGACAGGAAGCACGATAGAACTGACTTTCAGAGGGATTACGACCGGCTGATATTTTCGGCCCCATTCCGCCGGTTACAGAATAAGACGCAGGTATTTCCGCTGCCGGGCAATATATTTGTACACAACCGCCTTACCCACAGTCTGGAGGTTTCCTGTGTTGGCAGATCCATGGGAAACAACGTTGCCCGCGGCTTGATGAACAAATATCCCGATCAGAGCGCTTCTTTTTTCGAAATAGGATCTATTGTGGCGGCCGCCTGCCTGGCGGACCTTGGGGATACGCGTGCGATCGGATTTTTGCGTGACTGGCTCGAACATCATCCGGACGCGTCATCTGACCGGCTGCTGGTGGCTGAAATCCTCAATACCCTGAGGGTGCTCGGCGATGACATCAGTGACCTGGCGGAGCTGGCACAGGCCTGAGACTGGCCGTCATCGGCTATCCATGCCCATTATGCTATTTGAACTGATATACGTTATAATCGAGAAGAGGACTGACGTCTGACTGAACCCTGAGTGGAGGTTGCTATGGCCCCGGTATCACTTGATGCGATCATCAAAGAGTTTGAACTGGAAAAGATAACTGATTTTGCTAATTCGCAAGATATCCAGATATCAGTGGCCGACGTGACCCGGCCCGGACTGCAGCTGGCCGGATATTTCGATCATTTCGGTCCTGACCGCATACAGGTGCTCGGCAATATGGAGACGGCGTTCCTGGACCGTCTGTCACCAGAAGATCGTTATCAGCGATTGGACGCGCTGTTTGAAAAAGGAATCCCCTGTCTGGTCCTGACCAGGAACCACGACGCGTCAAAGGAACTGATCGAATGCTCGCAGCGCTATAGAATTCCGATCCTGCGGACAGAAGACACAACGGCGACTTTCATCAGTTCAATTGTCAAGTATCTCAATGTTGAACTGGCTCCGAAAACATCTCTGCATGGCGTTCTGATTGAAGTGTATGGCGAAGGCATCCTGATCCTGGGTGAAAGCGGCGTCGGAAAATCAGAAACGGCGCTCGAGGTTGTCAAGCGCGGCCACCGTCTGATCGCGGATGACCTGGTGGAAATCCGCCGGGTATCTGATAAGACTTTGCTTGGACGTGCTCCGGAAATCATCCGTCACCTGATTGAGATCAGAGGTGTCGGTATTCTGGACGTTAAGGAGCTGTACGGCGTTTCATCCGTCAAAATGCAGGAAAATGTCAATTTCGTCATCAATCTGGAATTATGGGATGAGAATAAGACATATGAGCGGCTGGGAGTTCAGGAAGAAACAACTGAGATCCTCGGCATCAATGTTCCCTCCATCACGATTCCCGTTCGTCCGGGCCGCAATCTCGCGATCATCGTTGAGGTCGCTGCGATCAACTTCCGTCAGAAACAGATGGGTTACAATGCCGCGAAAGCCTTGACCGATCGTGTGTTCGGCTCAGCGATCCAATCCTGAGAGTCGGAGAACTGAATGTCTGTATTTCAGCAAATTACTCAATTGTTGTCAGGAACCGGTCCGCAGCGTGTCCGGTTCGATGAACCGATGAGCCAGCATACAACGTTTCGCATCGGCGGACCGGCTGATGTGTTTGTCTCACCCTCCTCAACGGAGGAAATCCGCCAGATCGTGACATTATGCCGTGATTCGGCGACACCCTGGACCGTTGTCGGTAAAGGTTCGAATATTCTTGTTTCAGATCTGGGTATTCGCGGCGTTGTGATTGAGATCGCCGACGGGTTTGCCACATTCAATCTTGCCCAGGCCCCTGATGGCGGCATCATGATGGACGCCATGGCCGGAGCCCGCCTGTCTGCCCTGGCAGCAGCCGCCGCCCGCCACCGGGCAACCGGTCTTGAATTCGCGTCCGGCATCCCCGGTACACTGGGCGGCGCGATTCTGATGAACGCGGGCGCATATGATGGCTGTATGAAAGATATTGTCTGTGAAACCGACTCACTCACCGCACAAGGCCAGCTTGAGCACCGCCGCGGTGAAGAGCAGCAATTCACCTATCGACACAGCGTTTACTCAGAGACTGATGACATCATCATCAGTGCCCGGATCAGATTGCGAGCAGGCAATTATGACCAGATTGTCAGCCGAATGGCGGATTTGTCTGAACGGCGGCGTTCAAGCCAGCCGCTCGAACTGCCGAGTGCCGGCAGCGCGTTTAAACGGCCGCCCGGATATTATGCCGGCAAATTGATCGCGGATGCCGGACTTCAGGGATTCCAGATCGGGGGAGCGCAGGTCTCGACGAAACATGCCGGATTCATTGTCAATCTCGGTTTCGCGACGGCCCGCGATGTCGCGGATCTGATCGACACCGTGAAAGAACAGGTTTTCATGATGTCAGGTGTCATCATGCAGCCTGAGATCAAGAAAATAGGTGAGTGGTAACAGTCTTCGGAACGAGTGTTGTAAGATAAAACCCTCGGAACGAGTGGTATTAAACAAGGAGGGTCTGGTATGGAAGTCATCATTCTGACGGGAATGTCCGGCGCCGGGAAGAGTCTGGCAGCCAATTATTTGGAAGACATGGGCTTTTTCTGTATCGATAACCTACCCCCCAGACTACTCCCCGATATCATCGGCCCGTATACCCGCAACTCGGTCTCGCATAGTGGCTATGAACCTGATGACATGCGCCGGATGGCGTTTGTGATTGATGTGCGCAGTTCGTCTTCCTTTCAGGACATTGTTCCGTCGCTGAAAAAACTTGACAAAATGGATGTCCACTATCAGGTCATTTTTCTCGAAGCGTCTGATCATGTCCTGATCAGCCGCTATAAGCAGAGCCGCAGAAACCATCCGCTGGCCCAGAATATAAGTATTGTTCAGGCGCTCGAACTGGAACGTGAGCGGCTGGCGCCCCTGAAGGAATATGCCGGGATCGTCATCGATACCACCGCGCTGAAGCCGCTGGATCTGAAGAATAAGCTGTTTGAAGCGCTCTCGCTTGAAAACAGGGATGAGAGAATGACGATTCTGGTCCAATCGTTTGGTTTCAAATACGGGGTACCGGTTGACTGTGACTGCGTGCTGGATGTCCGGTTTATCCCCAACCCCTTTTATGATCAGTCTTTACGCCATTTGTCAGGTCTGGACGAGCCGGTTCGCAAGTTTGTCATGGAACATGATGTGACACAGCATTATATGAGTCTGCAGCTCGATCTGTTCCGCTACACCATTCCATATTATGTCAGGGAAGGCAAAGTCCGGCTGACAATCGGAATCGGCTGTACCGGCGGACGGCACCGTTCGGTGGCGATGACGGAATATTTCGCCGGGCAGCTGCGCGAAAGCGGGATGCGGGTCATTGTGGATCATCGTGATCTTCACAAGGATGCCGCTTCCGGCCATCTCGATCAGCAGGCAAGTCATTGAAGGTGGAGTGAATATGTTTTCAGTCGCAGACGAAAAACTGGTTGATTATGCCAAAGATCCGGACAGTGGTCCGCGTATCGTCGTGATCGGCGGCGGAACCGGCCTGTCAACGATGCTGAGAGGATTGAAACTCTATTCAACCAACATTACCGCGATTGTAACCGTTGCCGATAACGGCGGATCATCCGGAACGCTGCGGGAAGAACTGGGGATGCTGCCACCCGGTGATATCCGCAACTGCATACTGGCGCTGGCGGATGCTGAACCGCTGCTGGGCGATCTGTTCAACTACCGGTTCAGCGAAGGCCGCCTGTCCGGCCAGAGCTTCGGCAACCTGTTCATCGCGGCGATGAATGCCGTCTCGGGAAATTTCTATGAAGCGGTCCGCAATGTCTCGAAAGTACTGGCGGTCAAAGGGCATGTGCTGCCGGTGTCACTGCAGAATATCCAGATCGGAGCTCGATTGTCCGACGGATCTGAGATCTGGGGCGAATCTGAGATCGGCAGCCGTCCGGTCGATGAGGCTAATCCGATCGATCGGGTCATGATGATGCCGGAGAATGCCCAGGCTTTACCGGATGCCATCGCCGCTCTGGCCAGCGCTGACTTGATCGTTCTCGGTCCCGGCAGCCTGTATACGAGTATCATCCCCAATCTGCTGTTCCCTGATATTATTCAGGCGATCAGAAAAAGTCGGGCGACGCGTGTCTATGTCAACAATATCATGACACAGCCGGCTGAAACCATCGGCTATGATGCAGCCCGCCATCTTCAGGCCATTCTATATCATGCCGGGATGGCGTCTGCCAGAGGGTTTATCGATTATTGTGTTGTCAACAATGCCTGGATCGACCAGTCGCTGATTGAAAAATACCGTCTGGAAAGCGCGGTTCCTGTTTTATGCCAAAACCTCAGTCTGGAGCGCCTGGGCGTGCAGATCATCGAAGCACCGCTCGCCTGTGTGACTCGGGGCGTGATCCGGCATGAACCAACCGGCCTGGCAAAAATTGTCGTACGGCTGGCCAATGCGGCACCGGAAAATTACGGCCGCAGCAGCCACATGGTATAATACCGGCATGACAGATCTGACATTTTCACAAAAAATAAGACATGAGCTCGACGCGTTGGAGCCGGATCAGGTTCCGGCGTCAGAATCCCGCGCCATTACGATCGCGCAGCCCTATCTCAGACAGGATCGGGCCGGAGAGTCCATTGAACTCTCATCGAATATTCCAATGCCGGTCCTGCAGAAAATAGCCCGGATTTTCTATCTGGCCTGCGGATCGATGAGCGAACCGTCATCGGCTTATCATCTGTCATTTTCCCTGCATGACCGGCCGGCGGTAGATTTGCTGGAACAGATTCTGCGTCAATTCTCGATTGATCCCCGCCACATCGCGCGCGGCAGCCACTGGGTTGTCTATCTCAAAGACGGGCAGATGATCGCGGATTTTTTGTTGCATACCGGTGCGCATCACGCTCTGCTCGATTTCGAACTGCTGCGGGTTGAAAAAGAAATGCGTAATTCTGTTAACCGGGTGGTGAACTGCGACAGCGCGAATACCCAAAGAATCGCCAATACCGCGGCCCGCCAGCTCGCCGGCATTCGGATGATCGAACAGACCGTGGGACTGCACGCGCTGCCCAGAGAGCTGTATGAAGCGGCGATCTGCCGGCAGGAGAATCCCGAACTATCTTTGAAGGAACTGGGTGAGCTGATGGATCCGCCACTCGGCAAGTCCGGGATGAATCACCGACTGAAGAAAATCGAACAGTTCGCCGGAGAGATGCTGACCCGGCGGCTGGGGCAGGTACCGCGGCAGACTGTCATTCCGGGTGCCGTTACAGCGAAGCAGAAATCCGGGAGGCCAGACTGATCATGTCTGTGGACATTGTGCTGGTGGAACCGGAGATCCCCCAGAATACCGGTAATATCGCCAGGACCTGTGTCGCCACCGGGTCACGACTTCACCTGGTCGAACCACTTGGCTTTTCCGTGTCTGACCGCCAGGTCAAGCGGGCCGGGCTCGACTACTGGCATGATCTCGACTTGACCATCTGGCCTGATCTGGATCATGTCATGCGCTGGGCTGCTTCACGCTCAGGCCAGGGGGCCGGACTATATTACTGTACGACGAAAGCAGCCCGAACCTATTGCGACCCGGTCTTTACAGAACAGGTCATTCTCTTTTTCGGAAAAGAGAGCCGGGGTCTGCCGGAGTCGATGTTGATCCATCATCCGGAACGATGTATCCGCATACCGATGCTACCGCAGCAGCGATCTCTCAATCTTTCCAACGCGGTTGCCGTCGCTGCTTATGAAGTGTTGCGCCAGCAGGGATTTCCCGCACTGCAGGCTGAGGGCGCTCTGACCGGCCGGCTTTGACCATTTAGCATGGATCAGCAGGCACAATCAGAATGGAAGGAATCAATCATGATCAATCAACAGCGGTTATTGGAAGCGTTTATCAACATGACGAGAATCGATTCACCTTCGCTGGCAGAACGTGCACTGGCTGACTGGCTGAGCGTTCAGTTCTCAGCACTGGGATGCCGCGTACGCGAGGACCAGGCCGGATCCATGATCGGCGGCAATTGCGGGAACCTCTATATCGACTGCCCGGGCTCACTGCCGGGTCCATCGCTGCTCTTTTCGGTCCATCTTGACCGAGTGGAGCCCGGACATCACATTGAGGCGGTTCTCGGAGAAGACGGCATCATCCGCAGCGCGGGCGAGACAATTCTGGCAGCTGATGACATCGCGGGAATCGCCGCGCTGCTTGAAATGGTGCGTTCACTGAAAGAAGACAACCGGCCGCATCGGTCCATAGAAATCCTCATGTCGGTTGGTGAGGAAGCCCATCTCCAGGGTATTCATCATGTACGGCCGGACTGGATCAAGTCGACCGAAGCCTATATCTTTGACACAAGCGGCGCTCCGGGTATTGCCGTACTTGAAGCGCCCGGCCATATTCGCCTCGATATCACCATCACCGGAAAATCCGCGCATGCCGGTATTGAACCGGACAAAGGGATCAGTGCCATCCAGGTGGCTGCCGTCGCGGTGAACGCCATGCGTCTCGGACAGGTCGACAGTGAAACCACCGCGAATATCGGATCGATCAGTGGCGGTGGTGAAACCAATATCGTGGCAGAACAATGCCAGATCACCGCGGAATGCCGCTCCCGTTCACAAAGCCGCCTGCATGAACAGGCTGACCATATGGAACAGTGCGTTCGGGAGGCGGCGGATAAGGCCGGTGCCCGCGCCGAGGTCCGGCAGACCATCTCGTATCTGCCCTACCAGATCGAACCGGAGGCGCCGGTTGCAGCCCGTTTCGCCCGCGCCTGTGCTCAGATCGGCCTCACACCTCACTACATATCAACCGGAGGCGGCAGTGACAACAATGTGCTTTATCGACACGGCATCACAGGGCTGGTGCTTTCCTGCGGCATGCAGCAGGTTCACTCCACGGCTGAATGCCTGTCGCTCCGTGATTTGCTGCAAACAGCACAGCTTGCCGAGACACTGGCCATTGACCCTGTCTGATACGTGTTATATGATTAAGAATACGTCTCTGACGGGAGGATTTTGGATTTTGAAATATTGTGTCGCTGAGGTGTGGCCATGCC
>RZZF01000361.1 GCA_009929975.1 Clostridia bacterium | reverse complement strand
GAAATACTTGAAGTGATCACGGCTGCGAATCGCGTATCCCTGAGTTTCGCGGATCGGTACCGTTGAATCAACAAAGAAAAGCACATCGTGCGGACTTCGTGTTTCATCGCCCCGCAGGAGAGGCAGCAGGCTGCACCCATCAATGATCCGGTCGTCCGGCAGCGGGATACCGGCCAGATCAGAGAAAGTCGGGAAGAAGTCAATGTTCATGACCGGTTCATTGATGGTGATGCCGCTTTGTCCGCCAGCCGGCCAGTGAATCAGGGTGGGAACGATCTGGCCTCCGTCAAAGACATTGCCTTTGCGGCCGCGGTGCAGCCCCGGTGAACCCTGATGCCAGGGCCCGTTATCGGATGTGAACACAATCAGCGTCTGGTCAAGTTTGCCTTCATATTCAAGCAGATCGAGCAGTTCACCGATTCCGTGATCGAACTCCTCGATACAATCGCCGTAGACCCCGGCTTTGGATGTCCCGACGAAGGCCTGGCCGCTGCTGATCGGATGATGCGGCCAGGGTGAGGCGTAATAGGCAAAGAAGGGTTCAGGGCCGCTTTGCCGGATAAAACTGAACAACTCCTGATTGAGCAGTCCGGTGATTTGCCGCTGATCGAACGGTGCTTCAACAGCAATCTCACGGTTGCGCCAGAAATGATATGGGCACATGTCATTGGAGTAATGAGCCCCGTAAAAATAATCGAAGCCTTTATCATTCGGCAGATGCGGCGAATGATCGCCCAGATGCCATTTGCCGAACATGCCGGTCCGGTAGCCGCGGGCGGACAGCAGCTCGGCGATCGTCAGTTCATCTTCAAGAATGCCATTGACGAGGCTTTCATGGCTGATCCGCTGATAGAGCGCTCGGGTCCGCTCAATCAGCTGCGGACTGGCCCGGCCATCGATCTCGTCATCAGCGATTTCATAGCGCTGCGCGATGATCTGGTGATCTTCAACCGGGATGGTGGGGAAAAAGACATTGTCGATCAAACCGCGGCACGGGTAGCGGCCGGTCAGCAGTCCGAAACGGCTGGGTGTACAGATCGGGCTGGAGCTGTAGCCGTTTTCCATGACGATACCCTCATCTGCCAGCCGGTCGAGATTGGGTGTCCGGATGGCCTGGGAGCCAAAACAGGATAAATCGCCCCAGCCGAGATCATCCATCAGGATCATGATGATATTGGTGGCCTGACGTTTTTCTTCTGTCACCATCGGTTTAATCTGGCGTAGAAACGCATCGTGTTCTGTTTGACGCATCGGAATCGTTGATCGGGATAAGTCCGCAATCTGGCTCATGATGGCCTCTTTCTGCCGCCTGGCACATGGCATCGCAGAGTCGTGCTGCTGCCGGATGATCAATGGATCTGAATCGGTTTGATATTATTTTACCACGATCCAGATTGTCATGACCCCGGTCAGAAGCTATAATCATAACGTATTGTTCGCACGCAAGGTCCGCGGCAGAGGATAAGGAGCGATCCATGAAGTATATTTTTGTGACAGGCGGTGTGGTCTCCGGATTAGGCAAGGGAATAACGGCCGCCTCACTCGGGCGGCTGCTCAAAGCCCGCGGTGTCCGGGTGACGATGCAGAAATTCGATCCTTATCTCAATATTGATCCCGGTACCATGAGTCCGTATCAGCACGGTGAAGTGTTTGTGACCGATGACGGTGCGGAAACAGATCTGGATCTTGGCCATTATGAACGGTTCATTGATGAACCACTATCGCAAAGCAGAAATATTA
>RZZF01000360.1 GCA_009929975.1 Clostridia bacterium | reverse complement strand
GGCGGGACAGGTGGATGAAACGGATCATCGCTTCCGGCTCCATCTTGAATGAAAAAAGACGCTGCAGCGGCGCGGTCTGGCTGTGCAGCAGACAGGCCAGCGTCGGCTGGTCGAGCAGGCGGGCATCCGGTACGCGGCTCATACAGGCCGGCCGGCCGCAGATCGCGCCGCAGGCTGAGTCGCTGAACGACGGATGCGCTGTCAGGGCCTGGCCACAGATGACGCAGCTGTCGATCCTGGGGGCCAGTCCGATCATCGACAGGACGCGCAGCTGAGCGACATGAACCATCAACAGGGGTTCCGGCTGCCGCCTCAGTGCTTCTAGACTATAGGCGCAGAGCCGGTAAAGATCAGATTGTTCAGTCTCATATTCAGCACCATCATGCAGGACTTCGGCCAGATGCGCCGCACAGACCAGCCGGTCCATATCCTGCTGCAGTTCAAGAAACGGTTCGAGCATCTCGGCTTCATCAATCTGCATCCGTTCCCGGTACTGAAAGACGGAAAACTCACAAAACGCGAAATTCTGCGTTGTCAAACGCAGATGGCTGCGCGGGCGGCGGGCGTTCTTCGCATAGGCTTTGACCAGACCGTGGTCCGAACTGAGAATACTGATCAGCCGGTCGGCCTCGCCGATGTCAATTGTCCGCAGGACAAATCCCTTGAATCTGAGATGTGCCATGTCATCCAACCTCAGTTTTGATCATCAAAACCGAGTCCACGCAGCATCCCGGGCCGGTTGCGCCAGTCCTCCCTCACCTTGACGAAAAGCTCGAGGTAGCAGGGACACCCCAGCATCTGTTCAATCCGCTGGCGGGCATCCTGGCCGATCTGCTTGAGCATACTGCCGCCCTTGCCGATCAGAATGCCTTTATGGGTATCCCTTTCACAGGTGATGACCGCGTGGATGACGGCCCGGAGCCGTTCGCCTGACTCATCGACCGGTTCCTCAAACGATTCGATGGTGACTGCGGTACCATGAGGAATCTCCTTTTCCGTGTGGTAGAGAATCTGTTCACGGATCAGTTCAGCGGTCAGGCTCCGTTCCGTCTGGTCCGTGACCATATCGGCCGGGAACACCGGAGCTCCCTGAGGCAGCAGCTGGCGCAGCTGATCGAGCAGTTCATCGATGCCGTCGCCAGTCCGGGCGGAAACAGGAAGAATCGCCGCGAAAGAATAAGCCGAGGCGTAAAGAGCGATCAGCGGCAGAAGCGCTTCCTTGCGGACCCGGTCAACTTTATTCAAGAGAAGCACGACCGGAACCTGACGGGAGAACGCCAGTTTGAGCAATTCCCCTTCCTTCTGCGGTACACCTGGATAAGCCTGTTTGGCGGTCGCGGCTGTCGCGTCAACGAGGACAGCGATGACATCCGCTTCCCGTATCGCGGTATGCACAGAAGCTTTCATCGATTCGCCAAGCCGGTTTTTCGGTCGGAGCATACCGGGTGTATCAAGAAAGACGATCTGACTGTTGTCATCCGTCACGATCGCGCGGACCAGAGCACGGGTCGTCTGGGGCTTCGGCGATGTGATCGCCAGATGCATCCCCGACAACTGGTTCAGCAGGGTTGATTTTCCGACATTCGGCCGGCCGATCAGACTGACAAAACCGGAACGGTAGATCTGTTCACTCATGGAAACCTCCAAAATCTCTGGTCAGACCAAGCTGCCGGAGTACATCGTCTTGCATTGCCGTCATCACGGCTTCTTCATTCTCAGTCAGATGATCATATCCTAGCAG
>RZZF01000359.1 GCA_009929975.1 Clostridia bacterium | reverse complement strand
TGCACGATGTTTATGCGCTCATCTCATGAGCGGAAGGTGGGACTAGACGATTTTATTCAAGATGCAGGACTGCGCCTATACATCGATGAGCATATGCGGAATGGAAAACGCTCCATCCATGCGTGCATGGATACGCTACGGCCACGTCATATGCGACTGCGCGTTTCGATAGTGCCGATCTACAATAAAGAGAACGGGATTACGTCATTCGTGATCATGTGTTGTGATGTCATGGGAAGCCGTGATGAAATGCACGAGGCGGAGAGTACAGAGTCTCTTCTTACTCTTGCCGCGGGTATAGCACATGAGATAGGGAACCCATTAAACACCATATCCATTTATCTTGACCTCATGAAGACACTCACGCAGAAGGGTGAACATCATAAGCTCCCTGCTATGATCGACATTGTAAAAAGTGAGACCATGCGGCTCGATGGCATGGTCCGCAATTTTTTGAGCATGACACGAGGGGGCGGCGGTGTCAGCCGTTTACGGTCAGGCGCTTTCATCAATTGAGCCTCCATTTTGCTGTGAGTCATACACTTCACGATAGATCGCGTTGGTTTCAAGCAGTGTGTCATGGGTACCGATGCCGTCGATGACGCCGTCATCCATGACGATGATCTGATCGGCGTCGATGACCGAGTTGATGCGCTGGGCGACGATGAACACGGTTGTGTCCGGAATTTCGGACTGCAGACTCTGCCGGATCAGGGACTCGGTCCGGGTATCGACCGCGCTGGTGGAGTCGTCGAGAATCAGGATCCTGGGGTGTTTGAGCAGGGCCCTGGCGATGCAGATCCGCTGGCGCTGGCCGCCGGATACATTCGTCCCGCCCTGTTCAACATAGGTATCGTAGCCTTTGGGGAAGGCCATGATGAAGTCGTGGGCCTGGACCAGCCGGCAGACCCGGATCAACTCCTCATCGCTGGCGTCCGGATTGCCCCATTTGAGATTTTCCCGGATCGTGCCGGAGAACAGGGTGTTTTTCTGCAGCACCACCGCGACCTGATCGCGCAGTGACTTGATATCATAGTCGCGCACATCAATGCCGCCGACTTTGACCTGTCCTTCAATCGCGTCATAGAGACGGGGAATCAGCTGGATCAGGGTGGACTTGGCACTGCCGGTCCCGCCGATGATGCCGATGATCTGGCCGGAATCAATATGCAGCTTAATGTCTTTCAGGCAGTAGTTGCCTTCCTGACCGCCGTAACCGAAGGACACATGCTGGAAATCAACTGAGCCGTCCGGAACGTCGAAAACCGGCTGCGGCGGATTGCTCAGACTGCTCTGTTCGGTCAGGACCTCGGTGACGCGCTCGGCCGACGCGCGCGAGATGGTGATCATGACAAACACCATCGCCAGCATCATCAGGCTCATCAGAATCTGCATCGCGTAGGCGATCAGGCTGACCAGCTGACCGGTCGACATACGGTCGCTGACAATCAGATGGGCGCCGAACCAGGCGATCAGCAGGATGATCGAATACATGGAGGTCTGCATCAGGGGCCCGTTATAGGCGAGCAGTTTTTCTGCTTTGGTGAAATCCTGGAAGATCTCCTGTGAGACCGAGGTGAATTTTTCTTTCTCATGGGCCTCGCGGACATAGGCCTTGACCACGCGGATGCCGCGCAGGTTTTCCTGGACGACATTATTCAGCCGGTCATAGGTTTTGAAGACCCGCTTGAAGATCGGGTGGGCATGGCGGATGATCAGATACAGGCCGCCGCCGAGGAAG
>RZZF01000358.1 GCA_009929975.1 Clostridia bacterium | reverse complement strand
TTCCACAGCGTTATCGCGGCGTTTTGCCGGCTGGTCGGCTTTCTGGATGCCCAGCGCCCTGGCCTGCAGGTCCTTGGCAAACTGTGAATCAAAGGAAATCTCAGCCTGAACCCGCACCCAGGCTTTATTCAGCCGGCCGCTGAGTTCAGCTTCTTCTTCCGGCTTGGCAAACACGATACAGGTGATCGAACTGATATAGTCAGTCAGGTCGAATTTGATCAGACTGCGGGTCCCCTGGCTGACGGTCCGGCTTTCGAGGCGGATCACCTGGCCTTCAATCAGAACCAGTCCTGATTCGCTGTTCAGTTCGCTGATGGGTGTCGGCAGCAGCTGCTTGCGCAGACGGCCCCAGATCATATCCTCCTGACGGGTTTGACTCCAGTATGAACGGACTTTTTCCTGCGCCGGGCGATCGTCTGAACCCGCTGACGGACCGCTTGCGGCCGGCAGCGGCGGCACGGCGGCCGGCTCAGCCATCATGGCCGCGTGAATCTGATTGGCCCGCTGATCGTGCGTCTGGCTCATGTCATGGGCGTACCGCCTCATATCTGCCGCGGCCGGAACGAGACAGAACCGGGTCTCTCCTGTCATGTAGTCGCCGCATAACTGGCTGAGATAATCGAGCTGCAGCGGATCGAGCAGACTGCAGCTGACCTCGCTCAGATGAATCTCAACTTGCTCGGCATTGCCATGAAATGAGGCCTGTCGCAGCATCGAAGCCGACAACGCGTCACGCTTCCAGAGATGGCGAAGCAGCCAGGGGGCCATGCTGGCCGCATAATGATTGGCCGCTTCCGTTTCCATCGGCCGGGCGAACCGCTGGCAGAGAATAACCTCGCGAATCCCGAGCCGCTGTTCCAACGTCTGTTCCAGCCGGCAAAGCAGATCCGGCGCCAGCGCTTGCTCAAGCAGGCAGTCCAGCTGCAGCAGGCCGCTTTTCCTGATGCTCATCCCGGTGACCAATCCGGAAATCCGGTTGATCTCTGTGATGAACGTGGGATCATTGACCCAGTGCCGGATCAGTTCTGAAAGACTTGTTCTGATCACAGCGCCCTCACACATTCCCGTCCAGCTCATCACAGAGCTGTCTGATTTCTTTCATCAGGGCTTCAACCGCTTGTTCCTGCGGAACTTTGCGCAGAATCTTCCCCCGGCGGAAGATAAGAAATTCACCGCGGCCGCCAGCCAGGCCGATGTCTGCGTGCCGTGCTTCGCCCGGTCCATTGACGGCGCAGCCCATCACAGCGACACGGATCGGATGACGGATCTCCTGCAGCCGGGCTTCAACCGCTTCGGCGACCTGCTGCAGATCAACAGCGGTGCGCCCGCATGTCGGGCAGCTGATCAGTTCAGGGCCACGCCGGCGCAGCCCGAGTGATTTGAGAATCGCGTAACCGGCGTGAATCTCCTCAACCGGATCCGCGGTCAGCGACACGCGGATGGTATCGCCGATGCCTTCGGCCAGCAGCGTTCCGATGCCCACTGCCGAGCGGATGGTCCCTTCGCGGCGCGTACCGGCTTCCGTCACCCCCAGATGAAGCGGATAATCCGTCTGATCAGCCAGCCGGCGATAGGCCTCGATGGTCAGGAGCGGGTCAGATGCCTTGATCGACAAACACAGCTGATCGAAGTCAACCCGTTCGAGCAGCTGGACATGCTCAAGGACCGATTCAACCATCGATGCCGCATTGACACCGCCGTTGCGGTCGATGATATCCTGACGCAATGATCCTGAGTTGACA
>RZZF01000357.1 GCA_009929975.1 Clostridia bacterium | reverse complement strand
GGCCATCGAGCGTTCGATGCCGCGGTGTAAGGGGACTTTCGCCACATAATCCGGAACGAACCGCTTCATTTTCGAGTTGTCGAAGACGGTACTGTGAATTTTATCCCCCATCAGATCGCCGCGCAGCGCAGGCTCACAGGCGATGATGAAATCAGACGCGATATGGATCAGGTTCGGGGTTGCTCCGGCCGCACGGGCGATGATCTCGAACATCTGGTTGACCGTCAACGCCTCATCGGAGGTGATGTGGAAGGCATGGCCGAGTGTCTGCGGGTTGCCGAACAGACCGACCAGGCCTCTGGCCAGATCGCTGTTATGGGTTGAGACCCACAGAGAGGATCCATCACCGGGCACGATGATTTTCTCTCCGCGCCGCATCCGGTCGATCAGCGACCAGGGATGCTGCCAGCTGCTCATCGGCGCGAAGATCATGGACTCGCCGTAAGTCAGCGTCGGCCGGACGATCGTGACCGGGAACCCTTCCTGGCGCCAGGCCTCAATCAGGCGCTCTTCGCAGGCGATTTTATTCTGGGCATAAGGCCAGTAGGGATTGCCGAGAGGCGTCGATTCGGTCGTCAGATAATGGCTCGCCGGTTTTTGATAGACGGAAGCGGAACTGATGAAAATATACTGGCCGGTCCGGCCGCGAAACAGACGGAGATCACGTTCCACCGCGTCCGGTGTAAAGGCAATCCAGTCCACCACCGCGTCAAATCGCATCCCTTCGAGAGCGGCTGCCACATCCTCTTCCTGATTGATATCGGCACGGATCAAGGTCGCCGCGTTCAGATCGGACTGGACCCGGCCGCCGCGATTGAGCAGATACAGGTCAATTCCATCGGCGATGGCCTGGCGGGAGACCGCTGTACTGATCAGACCGGTACCACCGATAAACAAAACTTTCATCATGATTCCCCCTTAGTTCGTAATGTTATGACAAAGCTGATATTTTCACTATAGCACAGACACCTGAACACCGCACCGGTTTTTTTGCCGGTGTGAAGGAACTGGCGGATGGCTGTGGTACCGGGTTTTATGGCGGTCAGTCCAGCCGGAAACAATCGCCGGACTGCTGGATGGTATGGATCACGGTATCGGGAAAGCGCGGGGCCATCATCGCTGAGAAGCGATCGGTTTCCGCATAATCCCAGGCGAAGTGCATCGGGAAGAAATGAGCCGGGTGAAAGGTCTGCAGGAAAATTTCAGCTCCGCAGTGGCTGACGGTGCCCAGGCGGGGATCGACCGGAAAGAAGACACAGTCGAGAGCGGAGGCGGCCGGCTGCAGATCGCCGATGACCGCCCGGAAAGCCCGTTCATACTCAACCAGCTCATCCGGTGTTGACTCGTCTATCCAGTTCCACCAGTTCAGGTCACCGGCATGAAACAGTCTCAGCCCCGGCTGCTCGACAAGAAACGAGACGCCGGCATCGGTTGAACCGAACGCGCTGACACGAAGATCACCCAACTGCAGGCTGTCGCCGGCTTTCATCCGGAAGGGCTCCTGCCCGGCCGGTACTGCCTGCCCGGAAATATCATCGCTTAAAAC
The DNA here is from genome assembly GCA_009929975.1 of Clostridia bacterium. GTDB lineage: Bacteria > Bacillota > Clostridia > Saccharofermentanales > UBA5734 > SLHU01. Next base: position 197 of record RZZF01000357.1, on the reverse strand, counting down.
AGTGTCACAAGGCCGGCCGGCCAGATCTAGCCGCCAGATTTCGGGATCATAATGGTCGTGATGCTGATGGCTGGCAAAGATCGTGATCCGGTCCGCGTCGGCCGCCGCGTCGGCCACCAGCCGGCGCAGCCGCTTTGCCAGAGCAGGTTCTGATGGATTGCTGTAATAGTCAAAGACCAGCAGCCGGCGGCCGGCGG
>RZZF01000356.1 GCA_009929975.1 Clostridia bacterium | reverse complement strand
TCCGCCGTATCAGATCGCGCGCCGTGAAGTCGAAACGCTGGCTCCGCTGATCACCCGGCTGCTGCGGCCGGACGGTCTGCTCATCGTTGAGCAGAACAGCAGCGACGAGTCCCTGTCATTTGTAATGAATTTGCAACGATCACGGCGTTGTCAGTACGGAGCGGCAATGTTATCATTCTATCAGGCCGAAACTGCCTGAACGGTGGTATTTTCAGGTCGAAAGGTGGCATGATGTGCGAGTTTTTATTTATCCGGGGTCGTTTGATCCATTGACGAACGGTCATCTGGATATTATCAGGCGGGCCTCTCATCTGTGTGACCGGCTTGTTGTCGCTGTTATGGTCAACAGTGAGAAGAAGCCCGCTTTTTCCGTCAAAGACAGGCTGATCATGATTCGGGATGTCCTGGCCGGTGAATCGGCTGATATTGATGTCCTGTCTTATGAAGGACTGCTGGTCAATCTCTACCGGGAACAGAATGCCAGCGCGGTTGTTCGCGGACTGCGCAGCGAATCGGATTTCCGTTTTGAGGCGGAACTGGCCGCGGCCAATAAACTGATGCTGCCCACCTATGAAACGTGTCTGCTGCCGTGTCGGATCGACCTGGCTTTTACCAGTGCGTCCATTGTCCGTGAAGTTGCCTCGTATGGCGGTGATGTCAGCAATATGGTGCCATCCGCGATCGTTGATCGAGTGATGAACCGGCTGCGCCGCGGGAACGGCGAATCGACCTTGTTGAAGGCATCGGAGGTGAGTGAACCATGAACGAACGATCATCCCATATGCAGGAACACGATACCGGTGATCTGCTGGATCATCTGGAGAACAGTGTTGTCACGGCCAAATCCATGCCGTTCTCCAATAGCTGCCTGGTTGACCGTGAGGAGATGCTGGTCCTGATCGGCATGATCCGTGACAGCCTGCCGGCTGAACTGAAGCAAGCCAAGTGGCTGCTCGAACAAAACCGCCAGCTCATCGCCGAAGCACGTAAAGAAGCTGAGACGATGATCCGCGAAGCCGAGTCCCGCATGACGAGCATGATTGATGAACATGAAATAACCCAGAAAGCCCGCCAGCAGGCGAACCAGACACTTGAAGCCGCCAATCATTCGGCAAAAATGATCCGCAACGGCTCGATGGAATATGCCCGCAAACGGCTGGCTGATCTGGAAGAACAGCTCAGTGAGATGCTAGCAACTGTTCAGCGGAACAAGCAGGATCTTAAATAGCCAGAATCTGAAAAAGGAAAAAGCCGGAAATGATTTCCGGCTTTTTGTTTGGGGAATTTGCCCGCAGATATCAGAGGGTTTCAATCCAGCCGTAATCATCCGTCAGACGGCCGTACTGGACGCCGGTGATGATGTCGTACATTTTCTGGCTGACCGGGCCGATCTGGTTTTGGTTGAACACCAGTGTGTCGTCCTGGTATCGCAGCACACCGACCGGTGAGATGACCGCCGCTGTTCCGGAGCCGAAAACCTCACTGACATGTCCGTCACGTGTCAGCTGGCAAATCTCATCAATGGTCAATGCCCGCTCTTCTGTCGCATAGCCGAGCGCGGCGGCCAGTTCCAGGACGGTTCGCCGTGTAATGCCAGGCAGGATGCTGCCGTTCAGCTTTGGTGTGACAAGTCGTCCGTCGATCACGAAGAAGACATTCATGGAACCGATTTCCTCGATGTAGCGGCGCTCGACACCGTCCAGCCAGAGATCCTGAACATAACCCCTGTCATGTGCTTTAGCC
>RZZF01000066.1 GCA_009929975.1 Clostridia bacterium | reverse complement strand
ACAATAATTTTTATCTACTGTGTTGTTCAAGAAAAAACGGCTGGTGGTTTTTGCCGCCTGGTATGGGAAAATCGCCACATTTCTCTTTGTTCTCGCGTTCTCTTCACTGTTTTTCCTGCCTGAGGAGCGTCTGAACTGGGCTCACTATATCTTTATTGTGCCGGTCGGCTGGTCACTGTACGCTTATTTTCGCTATGGGTTCAAATATCTGTGGCCGTTGTGGAGAAAACAAAAATCCGTCGGTTGATCCGCTGCCCGGCTCTCTCTGCCGTCAGACGGATTGATTGACGGGTCACGCCGGCCATTGCTTCCCGAAAGGATTTAGTCCATGAATCAACGATCTTTGCATGTTCTTGAATATAATAAAATCATCGATCTGCTGACCGACCGGGCCCATACTGAGCCCGGACGCCATCTGTGTCAGGCGCTTCAACCGATGACCGAGCTGGCGGCTGCCCGTGACGCTCAGTCTGAGACCGACGACGCGGTCAGCTGGCTGCTCAAACGGGGCAGTCTGCCATTCAGCGGCGTCTCCGACCTGCGGCCGGTCCTGGCCTTGGCGCGAACCGGATCGGTGCTGACTTGCGCGGCCCTGATGCAGACCGGCCAGTTTCTGCGTGCCGTCTCACGCCTGCGCGGCCAGCTGCCGGCTGATCAATGGCCGGGGCTGAGAATCGGTCAGCTGATCGAGGCACTGACACCGCTGCGCGGTCTTGAGAAGCGGCTCGATGAGGCGATCGCCGGTGAAGATGAGCTGTATGACACAGCCAGTCCGCAGCTGGCACAGTTGCGCCGCAGAATCCGTACCGCCCAGGGCGATGTCAAGGAAAACCTGAACCGGATTTTACGCAGCCATGGCCGGATTCTGCAGGATCAGCTGGTGACCATGCGCGGCAGCCGGTATGTCGTACCACTGAAGGCAGAACACCGCGGTGAGCTTCCGGGTATTGTCCACGACACATCAGCCAGTGGAGCGACCCTGTTTGTTGAACCGCTGCCCGTTGTCGAGCTGAACAACCGGATCCGCGAAATCATGGGACTGGAACGGGAAGAGATTGAACGCATCCTGCAGGAGTTGTCAGCCTGGGTGACTGAAGTCGCTGATGAGATCGCCCGGAATCTGGAACTGGTCGCGCGTCTTGATTTCGCGATGGCAAAAGGACAGCTGGCACTCGCGATGCGGGCGATGCCACCCGTCCTCAATGATCAGGGGCGCATCCGGCTCAAGGCAGCACGACACCCTCTTATTCCAGCCGATCATGTGGTTCCGATCGATCTGGAGCTGGGCATCCGGTTCCGCACACTGGTGATCACCGGCCCGAATACCGGCGGCAAGACCGTCTCATTGAAGACCTGTGGCCTGTTCAGCCTGATGGCGATGGCCGGCCTGCAGATTCCCGCGGCTGAAGGATCGGAAGTGTCCGTCTTCCGACAGATTCTCGCGGATATCGGTGATGAACAGAGTATCGAACAGGACCTGAGTACATTTTCCTCACATATGCGTCATATTGTTGAAATCACGGACGCGGCCGGACCGGGCGTGCTGGTTCTCGTCGACGAGCTGGGCTCCGGCACAGATCCGTCAGAGGGCGCGGCGTTGGCGATGGCGGTGCTGGATCATCTGCGGCGGCATGACTGCCTGACCGTCGCGACGACCCATTATAAAGAACTGAAGGCCTATGCGCTGCGAACCGATCAGGTGGAAAACGCCTGCTGCGAATTTGATACGGATACGCTTCAGCCGACCTATCGGCTGTTGATCGGAGTCCCCGGTGTCAGTAATGCCTTTGTCATTTCCCGTCGGCTGGGATTATCGGAAACGATCATCGGCCAGGCCCGCCAGCTTTTGTCGGAAGAGGGCATCCGCTTTGAAGAACTGATCAGCGCGGTGGAGCAGCAGACCCGGGCGACCGGCCGCCTCAGGGAAGAAGCGGAGCAGATCCGCCTTCAGCTGGAAACAGATAAAGAGCAGCTGGCCCGCGATCGGCGGGATCTCGCCCGGCAGAAAAAACAGGTGATCCAGAAAGCACGAGAAGAAGCGCGGGAAGCCTGGCAGTCCGCTCAGGATGAAATCGACAGCCTGATGCAGGATATCCGCTCGAAAATACGCGAGGATCAGCTGGCGGAGAGCGAGCGCCTGGCCGGGCAGATCCGGCAGCAGATCCGGACGGGTCTGAAGCAGGTCGAGTCGGAAATCGGCCGTGAGACACTGCGTGTCGATGGCCAGCCGATTGATCAGCAGTATCTGCAGCCGGGCCTTGAGGTGGTCGCGCCGGCACTCGGCATCCGCGGCAAAATCGCCGGAAGGCCGGATAGCCGGGGCCAATGCCTCGTGATGACTGAAGATGGGGTCCAGATCAATGTTCCAGCCGCCGCGCTCCGTTTTGCCGGTGAGCATTCGAATGAGACAGAGCCGGGTCGTGCGGGCCGCAGGAGCCGCCGCCGCCAGGTGATGAAAAGTACGGACCGTTTGAGCATGCAGCGTCACCAGACCAGCAGCAGTGAGATCAAACTGCTGGGCCAGACCGTTGAGGAGGCCCTGCAGACACTTGATAAATACCTGGATGACGCGGTGCTGGCAGGAATCGGCAGCATCAGAATTGTCCATGGCAAAGGCACCGGTGCGCTGCGCCAGGCTGTACAGCAGAAACTGCGTTCGGATTCACGGGTCAAAACGTTCCGCCTGGGCACCTATGGCGAGGGAGACAGCGGAGTCACTCTGGCTGATCTAAAATAACCGGGACTTTTGTTTTCGCACAGCATCGCTGTTCAGGAGCGGTTGCGGATGGCGGGACTTGTCCTGCCATCCGTTTTCTGTTACAATCCATTCAGTTATCGGCGATGAACGAGAGAGTAGGCAGGATCTTGCCGCGTCAGAGATTGATGGCCGCCGGCTGCAAGCCATCTTCGTGATCAGACTGCTGAAGTTCACTCGGGAGCTGTACAGGTGATAAGTAGTCTGTACCGGGTTCAGACCGTTATATCTGCAAGAGAGGCGGAGTTGTCTCCGCAATTTGGGTGGTACCGCGAGAACTTCGTCCCATGTTCAGATACATGGGATTTTTTTATTTCTGGAGGTGTGTGATGAAAGAACAGCTACAGACCATGCGGAATGCCTGTCTGGCCGCACTCAGTTCGGCAGCGGACAAGGCGGAGCTGGAACAGATCCGCCTGCGTTATCTCGGCAAGAAGGGCGAATTGACCGCGATTCTGAAGACGCTTGGGTCTCTGACGCCGGAGGAGCGTCGCGAAACAGGCCAGCTGGCGAATCAGGTCAAGACCGAGATCACTGACGCGCTGGAACATCGCGCGGATGAACTGATCAATGAGATGTCGGTGATCGAAGGCGACCTGGATCTGACGATCCCCGGGCTGAAGCCGGATTCAGGCGCACTGCATCCGATCACCCAGATCTGCTATGATCTGAACGACGCGTTTCGATCACTCGGTTTTGAGATCTTCAGTGAAGACGATATCTCCAGCGAGCGATACGCGTTCGATTACCTCAACTTTCCACCGGATCATCCGGCACGTGAGTCAATGGACACCTACTGGCTGAAAGGCAGTGAGCATGAAAGCGGCCCTGAACGGCTCTGCCTGCGGCCTCATCTGACGGGTGCCAGTGTCCGGTATCTCAAAGCACATGGCGCGCCGGCCCGGCTGGTCTATCCGGGACGGGCCTACCGCAATGAGAGTGTTGACGCGCGCCATGAACGGGCTTTCTACCAGTACGAAGCACTGATTGTCGACCGCGATCTTCCGTTCGCGACCGGACAGCTTCTCATTCGCACCATACTGGAAAAAGTGTTTGGCAAAGCCGTCGACATTCGTATGCGGGCCGGATTTTTTCCCTTTGTTGAACCAGGTTTCGAGATTGATATGAAGTGCCAGGTCTGTGGCGGAAAAGGCTGTCGTGTCTGTAAACAGGTCGGCTGGATCGAAGTTATGCCGGGCGGGACTCCCCACCCGAATGTACTGAAAGCCGCCGGTCTGGACCCCAGTGTCTGGTCCGGATTCTATATCAATATCGGACTGGACCGATTGGTCATGATGCGGACCGGTGTCGATGATGTCCGGCTTTTCCGCAGTGCTGATCTGAGATTTCTCAGTCAGTTCAGATAGGAGGCAGAAACTGTGAAATTTTCATTGAACTGGATTCGTCAATATACTGACCTGCCCTCAGGGCTGACCCTGTCTCAATTGGCGCATGATCTTACGATGCGGACGGTCGAGGTTGAAGGTGCCGTCAACCCGGCCGCGGACCTGGAGCAGATCGTGGCGGCTGAGATCCTCGCGGTTGATCCTCATCCGAAAGCGGACCGGCTGTCGGTCTGCTCGGTCAATATCGGCCGGCCAGACCCTGTGACGATTGTCTGTGGCGGTATCAATCTGGCGGTCGGCCAGACCGTTGCGGTCGCTTTGCCGGGCTCAAAGGTGCGATGGCATGGTGAAGGGGAACCGGTAGAGATCAAAGCGGCCAAACTGCGTGGTGTCAGCAGCCATGGCATGATCTGCGCTTCTTCCGAACTGAGTCTTGAGGCGTTGTTTCTGGCCTCTGATGAGCGGGAAATCATGGATCTGCGGGGGATGGAAGCCAAGCCCGGCCAACCGCTGGCTGAGGTGCTTGATCTGGATGACCTGATTCTCGAAATTGACAACAAGTCCATGACCAATCGTCCGGATCTGTGGGGGCACTATGGCATGGCCCGTGAACTGGCCGCGATCTATCAGACGGCACTGCGGCCGCTCCCGGTACTGGAGGTTCCGGCGGATACACCGGCTTTTCCGGTGGCGATCGACAGTCCCGATCACTGCAGCCGCTATGCCGCCGTTGTCTATCAGGGTCTGCGCAATGGCGAATCACCCTACTGGCTGCGCCTGACACTCTGGAAAGTCGGTATCCGTCCTCTCAGCTGCCTGGTTGATATCACCAACTATGTCATGCTGGCGACCGGACAGCCGACGCATGGGTTTGACCGGCGTGCGGTGCGCCGGGAGATCCGGGTCAGGACAGCCCGCGATCAGGAAAAACTACTGCTGCTCGATGGCCACAGGCTTGAGCTGGATCCTGATGATCTTGTCATCTGTGACGCGGAAAAACCGATGGCGCTGGCCGGCATCATGGGCGGCCGCGATGACGGGCTGCTGCCGGAGACCGAGGAAATGATTCTCGAACTGGCGAACTTCAATCCGCTGACCGTGCGCCGTTCGGCCAGGCGGCACGGGATCCGGACCGAAGCCGGCAATCGCAATGAAAAGGGAATTGACGCGGCACGGATGGATCAGGCCATGGGTGTCGCCGACCAGCTGATCCGCCGGCTGATGCCGGAAGCCGCCGTCGCTGCCTATACGGACTGTGTCGCCAGACAGCCGGAACACCCTGTCATCGAGGTGTCGCTGCGCTTCCTGGCCACACGACTGGGTCGGGAAATAACGTCGGCCGATATCAGCAGAAGCCTCGAACCCCTTGGCTTTTCCATCGAGACGCGCCAATCTGGAAATGACACCATCTTTCTCTGTCATGTACCCGCCTGGCGGGCAACCGGTGATGTTTCCCTGCCTGAGGATATACTTGAAGAAGTTGCCCGGATGATCGGGTACGAGAATTTTACCCTGATTCCACCGGCTGTGACCCTGGAAAAGGCGATCAGCCAGCGTGACGCCGAAACCGACCGGGCCATTCGAGAGTATCTGGCCTTTCATGCCGGATTCCAGGAAATTTACACCTACCCCTGGATTGATGATTTTTACATTGAAGCGGCTGGCATCCAACTCTCCGAGTGCCTGGAACTGGCCACACCGCCGTCGCCTTCTGCCGGCCATCTGCGTGCTTCACTGATTCCCGGCCTGCTTCAGGCGGTCGCTGAAAATGAACGCTATCTTGAGACCTTCCGTATGTTTGAGGCCGCCCAGGTTTTCCAGCATGGTGAGACGCATCCGAGTGATTCTGAAGAAGCGCTGCCGCTGCAGACACTGCAGCTGGGTCTGGCTATGGCAGGAGATGATCCGGTCCGGCTGTTCCGGCAGGTGAAAGGTGTTCTCGAACAGATGCCGCGGATCGTCCAGGTGGAGCCCTGGTCCTTCGCCCGGCAGCAGCAGCCGGCCTGGGCGGATCACAAGGCCTGGCTGAATCTGTTGTCAGAAGACGGTCAGATCATTGGTTCATTCGGTCTGCTGTCCGCCCGCGCGGCCAGGGCAGCCGACATCCGCCACAGCCTGACCGCTCTGGCCGAACTCAATCTTGACGCGCTGCGGCCGCTGCCGTCACGGGAGAACCGCTATCAGCGGCTGCCTCAATTTCCTCAGGTCGAACAGGATCTCTCCATTGTGATTGATTCGGGGGTTGCCTGGCAGTCAATCGCCGATCTGATCGCGGGACTGGTCCGGCGCAGTGAGTTTATCGAAGAATATCACGGTGCTCAGGTTCCGGAAGGAAAGAAATCACTCATGTTTCGAGTCTGGCTTGGATCTGACGAGGGGACTCTGACGGCTGAGGCGGTCGAAGCAAAAATGAAAAAAATACTCAAAATGATCCGGCAGACGCTTGGCGGTGAGATTCGCCAGGCCGGTCAATGATAACAGGCGGTCCGGGACAGTCTGTGCGATCCGTTGAGCCGACCCCGTTCCCGAACAGGAGGACTTCATGAATCTGCGAGTTTTTAATAATGAGGCTCAGGTTGGCCGGGCGGCCGCGACACTGGTCGCGGCCCAGATCCTCGGCAAGCCTGACAGCGTAATCGGCCTGACAGCCGGCAATACCATACTCGATACCTGTCATCAGCTGCTGCAGCTGACACGTGACGGTATCATCGACTGGCAGCGTGTCAAGGTGTTCAGCCAGGATGAATATCTGGGCCTGCCATCCTCGCATGAGTTGAGCCGGTTCAGGTTCCTGCGGGATAAGCTGTTTTCCCAGATCAATCTGGCAGACGACGCGCTATACGCTCCGGATGGCATGACGCAGGATCCTGATGCGGAATGTCTCAATTACGAAAAGGCGATCCAGACAGCCGGCGGTCTCGATTTCCAGCTTTTGACTCTGGGCACAAGGGGGCAGATCGGCAGTATTGAATCCGGTGCGGATTTTTCACTGAGAACCTATTGTTCCACGCTCAGTGAAGACGTACAGGACGCCTTGGCCAGAGGATCCGCGCCAGCTGATACAATACCGGATGCCGCGCTGACCCTTGGAATCGGCACCATCATGCGTGTGCCGCGTATTATTCTACTGGCGACCGGTCCATCGAGAGCCATGGCAGTCGCTTCGCTGGTTCATGGCCGGATTGATCCGGCATTTCCGGCCTCAATCCTTCAGATCCATCCGCATGTCACGGTGCTGATGGACCGATCCGCGGCCTCCGCGCTCAGCCGTTGAGCGGATGAAACGTTGAAAAGCCTTTCTGGATCAGGTGGACGAGAAGTTCGTGGCCATGGGTCAGCAGAAGACCGCTTGCCGCACAGCTGGACTCATCATAGGCGGCCGCCGGCATCTGGTCGCGCTGATCGCTGCTGTAGACCGCGAACGGAACCGGATCACTCGTATGGGTGCGCAGCGACAGCGGAGTCGGATGGTCAGGCAACAGCAGAAGACGGTAATCCTCACCGGATGACTGGCGTTTTCTCTCCAGATAATCCCAGACCGGTCCGATGATCTTCTGGTCGATCAGTTCGATTGACCGCACTTTATTGTCAACTTCAGCGCGGTGGCCACATTCATCCGGTGCTTCAACATGCAGATAAACATAATCCTGACCGCGCTCGAACTCATCGATCGCGGCCTGTGCCTTACCGTCGAAATTGGTATGGATATTGCCGGTGACACCGGGAACATCGACAACATGCAGGCCCGCGCACAGCCCCAGGCCGTTGACCAGATCGACGGCGGAGATGACCGATCCGCGAATCTGAAAGCGATCCGCCAGTACCGGCAGCCTGGGCAGAGTGCCCTGGCCCCAGATCCAGATCGCGTTTGCCGGCCTCAGTCCGCGCCGGACTCTGGCCTGGTTGACCGGATGGGACGGCAGAAAAACCGTGCTGCGCCGCATCATCGCGCTCAAGCGCTCAGCACCGCTGCCGCTCGGCAGATAGTGGGTGATCGGGCGGGTCAGAATATCATGCGGCGGGACCAGGCTGCTTTCCAGCGGCCCCTGATGCCAGATCATGCAATGGCGGTAGCTCTTGCCCGGATAGAAGCGCAGCGTGTCATCCGCCAGCTCCTGATTGATGACTTCAATCAGGCGGGCGGCTTCATCGCTGCCGATCTCATCTGAAGAATAGTCGATCATCGTTTTCCCGGAAAACTCAGCGTCATCCGATAAGGTCACCAGGTTGCAGCGGAAGGCGATGTCGCCTTCCACCATAGGAATGGACATGCTGATCGCCTCGAGCGGCGAACGCCCGGTATAGTAGACCTTGGGATCATATCCCATGACCGACATGTTGGCCGTATCACTTCCCGGCGCGAGACCTGCCGGAACCGTCTGGACCATAC
>RZZF01000065.1 GCA_009929975.1 Clostridia bacterium | reverse complement strand
CCTTCAAAGATCGCCTGGCCGTAATGGAACACCATGGCGGATGGTTCCAGGCTGATCGGTGCGTAGGGTTCGATGCGCGGATTGATCCAGCCCTGGTCTTCTTGGTAATCCATGCTGAACATGTGATCCGTGAAAATCTGCCCGAAACCGAGCTGGGCATCTGCGGCCGGTTTCATTTTAGGATGATCGGTTCGGGTGACTGGAATCGCCTGGTACATGGTGCGGCCTCCTGTTATGCAAGTTCTTATGCAAATGTTTTCATTTTTGCCATTATAATATGAATGGAGGTGATCAGCAAGCCAGTTGGGCGTATTCACGGGATCGACCGGACGGCAATGAACGATGTCAGTTGACAGATCCTGTGATATAATAGAACAAAAATTCGTTAATCGGAGGGATGGCATGAATCAGTTTAAAGTCGTCTCTGATATGATTCCCCGCGGTGACCAGCCGGAAGCCATCAACGCGCTGGTCCGCGGCCTCAACGCCGGCCTGCCCGCACAGACCCTGCTGGGTGTCACCGGGTCAGGCAAGACATTTACGATGGCTCATGTGATCGAGAAAGTTCAGCGGCCAACCCTGGTCATCGCGCACAACAAGACATTGGCCGGCCAGCTGGCGGCTGAGTTCAAAGCGTTTTTTCCTGAAAACGCGGTGGAATATTTTGTCAGCTACTATGATTATTACCAGCCGGAAGCCTATATCGCCGCGACCGATACCTATATCGAGAAAGATTCGGCGATCAATGATGAAATCGACCGTCTGCGCCACTCCGCCACCTCATCACTGCTCGAGCGGCGTGATGTCATTGTGGTCGCGTCGGTTTCCTGCATCTATGGATTGGGTGATCCTGAGGACTATAAGAAGCTGATGGTTCATCTGCGGCCCGGCATGCGCAAGGACCGGGACGCGGTGATCAATGAACTGATCAATATTCAATATAACCGCAATGATTTTGAAGCGAAACGCGGAACGTTCCGTGTGCGCGGTGATACATTGGATATCTATGCCGCGTCCTCTGAGGATATCATTATCCGGGTCGCTTTTTTCGGCGATGAGATCGAAAAAATCAGTGAAGTCGACCGGATGACCGGAAAAACACTCCTGGTCCGCAGCTACGCGTCGATTTTTCCCGCGTCACATTATGTGACGACCGATGCCAAGATGCGCCAGGCGATCATCTCAATCGAAGAGGAACTCGAAGAGCGTCTGGCACTGCTGAACAGCCAGAACAGGCTGGTTGAGGCTTACCGGCTGGAACAACGGACCCGCTATGATCTTGAGATGATGCGTGAAACTGGTTTCTGCAAGGGGATTGAGAATTATTCACGCCATATCTCTGGCCGGCAGCCGGGAGAGGCGCCGTTTACCCTGCTGGATTTCTTTCCGGATGATTTCCTGCTGATGATCGATGAATCGCATGTCATGGTGCCGCAGATCGGCGCGATGTTCAAAGGCGACCGTTCACGTAAAGAGACTCTGATCGAATACGGATTCCGCCTGCCGTCCGCGTTTGACAACCGCCCGCTGCGGTTTGATGAGTTTGAGCAGCGGATGGGCCAGGCCGTCTTCGTCAGCGCGACACCCGGCCGTTATGAAGCCGAACACACCCACCAGGTCGTTGAGCAGATTATCCGGCCGACCGGCCTGATCGACCCGCAGATCGCGATTCGTCCGGTCGATGGCCAGATCGAAGATCTTTTCAGTGAAATCAATGCCGCGACCCGGCGGGGCGAGCGGTCGCTGGTGCTGACACTGACCAAGAAAATGGCCGAAGATATGACGGACTTCTGCCGTGAGGAAGGGATGCGGGTCGAGTATCTTCATTCTGATATCGATACCGTTGAGCGGATGAAGATCCTCAGGGATTTGCGGCAGGGCCGCTTCGATGTCCTGATCGGTATCAACCTGCTCAGGGAAGGGCTTGATCTGCCCGAGGTCTCATTGATCGCCATTCTCGACGCGGATCAGGAAGGCTTCCTCCGTTCAGAGACATCGCTGATCCAGATCATTGGCCGGGCGGCAAGAAATGTTAACGGTCTGGTTGTGATGTACGCGGACAAAGTAACCGACGCGATGTACCGGGCGGTTGAGGAAACCAACCGCCGCCGCACGATCCAGGAAGCATACAATGAGGAGCACCACATCACACCGACCAGCATTCGCAAGGACGTGCGCGATGTGATCGATACCGTGGTTGAGGCGGTCAGTGAGGCCGGACTGGATGAAAGCGCGACAGAGGATATTCTGGACAATCGTCTGGACCTGCTGGGTGCGGCTGAACTGAAAAAACTGTCCGCCCGTCTGGAAAAGGAAATGAAACAGGCGGCCCGCGACCTCGCGTTCGAGGAGGCAGCCAGACTGCGGGATCTGCTCGTTGTCATCCGCGGACGGCTCAGTACAATTCAATGAAAACCTGCAGTTCAGCCTACCGCTGTGCCTGTTTTTTGTTATACTGAATCCAGATTAAGTGTGAATATCAGTACGTCCGTACCGATGTTCAAGGGGAGGTCTCATCATGTCCTATGCGCGCGAGCAGTTTGACCGCTGGTACCATGATCCGGCTCTTGACGCGGCAACCCGTCTTGAACTGGAACAGATGGCGAATCAGCCGGATCTGATTGAAGATAGTTTCTATACCGACCTGCAGTTCGGGACAGCCGGCCTGCGGGGTATTCTCGGCGCCGGCAGCAACCGGATGAATGCGTACACCGTTGCCCGCGCGGCCGCCGGATTTGCCCGCTACATCTCGCTGCAGGGAGAGAACGCCTGCAGCAGCGGCCTGGTCGTATCCTATGATTCCCGCCACCGCTCCGCTGAGTTCGCGCTACAGACCGCGCTGATCGCCTGCCGTATGGGAATCAGGGTTTATCTTTCGGACCAGCTTCGGCCGGTGCCGATGCTCTCATTCGCGATTCGGCACTACAAAGCCGCCGGCGGTATCATGATCACTGCCAGCCATAATCCTGCCGCCTACAACGGATTCAAGGCCTATGGTGCGGATGGCGGCCAGCTGCCGCCTGACGCGGCCGGTGAAGTCAGCCGCCTGATGCAGAGCATTACGCTGCCGGGCCGCCTGGAGTGGCCTTCGGCAGACCAGGCACGGGAAGAAGGTCTGTTGATTGATATTGGCGAGGATCTTGACCTGGCTTATCAGACCATGCTGCTCGGCCTGCGTATCAGTCCGGACGCGATCACCCGCAACGCTGACATGAAAATCGTCTATACACCGCTGCACGGATCCGGCAGCCGTCCGGTTCCCGCAATCCTTGCCGCTGCCGGATTCAAGGCGGTCCTGACCGTGCCGGAGCAGGCTGAACCGCATCCTGATTTTCCGACCGTCGCCAGTCCCAATCCGGAAGAACGCGAAGCACTGAGTATGGCGATACGCCTGGCCGAAACCGAGTCGGCAGACCTGGTCATCGCGACTGACCCGGACGCTGATCGGACCGGACTGGCGGTCCGGACCCGCGACGGCCATTATCAGGTTCTCACAGGCAATCAGATCGGCCTGCTGCTGCTTGAGTATATCCTGCAGGCAAAGCGTCGTGATAAGTCCCTGCTGCCAGGCTCCTTCGCGGTGACGACCATTGTTTCCACGCGCCTGACCCGCCGAATCGCGGCCGAGTATCAGATTGATCTTTATGAAGTGCTCACCGGATTCAAATATATCGCTGAGCTGATCCAGCATCTGGACGAAGATGGCAGCGGTCATTTTCTGTTCGGTTTTGAAGAAAGCTTCGGCTTTCTGGCCGGCACCGAAGTCCGGGACAAAGACGCGGTTGTGACCTGCCTGCTGATCGCTGAAATGGCGGCCGTCGCGCGCGATCAGGGACAGACGCTGCACGACCGTCTGGAGACACTGTACCAGACTTACGGCTATGCCGCTGAGAAGACGATCTCGCTGACCCTGGATGGCAAATCGGGCGTGGAGCGCATTCAACAGGGCATGTCAATGCTGCGGTCACGCAAGCAGGAACATCCCGTCGGGCTTCCGGTGACGGCTGTCCTTGATTATCACAACGGCGAACGGCTGGACCTGATGACCGGGCAGTCGTCCGCGCTGACGCTGCCGCCGTCTGATGTGCTGCTGTATGAGTTGAATGACCAGGACTGGTTCTGTGTCCGTCCATCCGGAACCGAACCGAAAATCAAAATCTACACCGGTGTCTGCCGGGAGACCAGTGAAGAGGCACAGCGTGATCTCGACGCGATCGGCACCCGGGTTCAGCAGATGATCGAGGCGGCCCTGTCATCATGAAGATCGAGACGTTCACCCATCTGCATCTGCACACAGAGTACAGCCTGCTGGATGGCGCGATCCGCCTGCGTGAACTGCCGGACCGCCTGATCGAACTGGGCATGAAAAGCTGTGCGATCACCGATCATGGCGTGCTGTTCGGAATTCTTGATTTCTATAACGCGATGCGCGCGAAGGGACTCAAGCCGATCATCGGCTGTGAGGTCTATGTCGCTCCGCGCGGCCTGCTGGACAAGGAGTCCGGCATTGACAATGAGCCGGCTCACCTGATCCTGCTGGCGGAGACGAATGAAGGCTACCGCAATCTGATGAAACTTGTTTCGGCCGGCTTCACAGAGGGGTTCTATTACCGGCCGCGCATCGATCGTGATCTTCTTGCCAGGCATGCGGCCGGCCTGATCGCGCTGTCAGCCTGTCTCGGCGGTGAAATCCCCCAGGCGATCATCGAGCAGGATTTTGATCGTGCCAGGGAACTGGCGCTCAGCATGCAGGCGATGATGGGTCCGGATCATTTTTATCTGGAACTGCAAAGCAATGGTCTGCCTGAGCAGAACCTGGTCAACAGCGCCTTGATCCGCATCAGCCGTGAGACCGGCATTCCGCTGGTCGCGACCAATGACTGCCACTACCTGCGTCAGGAAGACGCCCGTGCCCATGATGTGCTGCTGTGCATGCAGACCGGCCACCGGGTCAATGATGAAGACCGTATGCGGATGAACAGCGACGCCTTCTACCTGAAATCACCTGAGGAAATGGCCGAAGCTTTTGCTGCGGTTCCGGAAGCGATCGAGAACACAGCCCGGATCGCCAGCCGCTGTCAAGTTGAGTTCGATTTCAACCAGATTCATCTGCCGGCCTTTCAGGTTCCGGACGCGATGAGCCACACAGATTATCTGCGCCAGCTCTGTCTGGAAGGACTGGACCGGCGGCTCGCGCTGCCTGAACATGGAGCGGAGCGCCTGCCGCGTGAGGAGTATGAGGCACGGTTGGAGCGGGAATTGTCTGTTATCGACCAGATGGGATTTACCGACTACTTTTTGATTGTTTGTGATTTTATCCGTTTCGCGCATCAGGAGCAGATCATGGTGGGTCCCGGACGCGGTTCCGGCGCCGGTTCACTGGCTGCCTACTGCCTTGAGATCACGAATATCGATCCGCTGCGCTATGGTCTTATTTTCGAACGTTTTCTCAATGCCGATCGTGTCAGTATGCCAGATTTTGATATTGATTTCTGCTATGAGCGCCGCGGCGAAGTCATCCGTTATGTGACGGAAAAGTATGGCCAGGACCACGTGGCCCAGGTGATCACCTTCGGGACACTCGCGGCCAGGGCCTGCATCCGGGATGTCGCCCGTGCGCTGGATGTCCCGTATGCGGAAACCGACCGGATCGCTAAAATGATTCCGGGCACACTGGGTATGACGCTGCAGAAGGCGCTGGACACCGTTCAGGATCTGAGCCAGGCCTATGAACAGAATGAGCAGACACGTGAGGTGCTCGATCTGGCCATGAAGTTCGAAGGCATGCCCCGCCATGCCTCGACTCATGCCGCCGGTGTGGTGATCGCCGGCCAGCCGCTGACGGATCTGGCTCCCTTGTCGCGTAATGATGACGCGATCGTCGTCCAGTTCGCGAAGAGCAACATTGAACTGGTTGGTCTGCTGAAATTTGATTTCCTCGGACTGCGGACGCTGACGGTCCTGCGCGATACGATTGATATGGTCCGCAACAACCACGGGATCACGCTTGAGATTGACCTGATCCCCCTCGACGACACAGATGTCTATCATATGATCGGTGAAGGACGGACCGATGCGGTTTTCCAGCTTGAAAGCGCCGGGATGACGAGTTTTATGAAGGAACTGCAGCCGGAAAATCTGGAAGATATCATCGCCGGCATCTCGCTGTATCGCCCCGGCCCGATGGATCAGATCCCGCGTTATGTCGCGGCGAAGCACGATCCGTCCCTGATCCGCTACGATCATCCGCTCCTCGAACCGATTCTCAATGTGACCTATGGCTGCATCGTCTACCAGGAGCAGGTCATGCAGATCGTGCGTGACCTGGCTGGTTTTTCTCTGGCGCAGTCAGATAATGTCCGCCGTGCCATGTCCAAGAAAAAGCCTGCGGAACTGGCCCGCTACAAGAATCTGTTCCTGCATGGCGGCAGTGATGAAAAGGGGAATGCCGTACCCGGGGCCATCGCCCGCGGTGTCAGCCTCGATATCGCGGAAAAAGTCTTCGAGGATGTGATGGCGTTTGCCGGCTATGCCTTCAATAAGAGTCATGCGGCAGCCTATGCTCTGGTGGCCTACCACACCGCCTGGCTCAAATTTCATTATCCGGTCGAATTCATGGCGGCGATGCTCAACAGTTATCTTGGCAGTCTCAGTCAGGCCGCGCAATATGTCAGGGCCAGCCGCAAGATGGGAATTGATGTACTGCCGCCGGATATCAACCGGAGCGAGACCCGTTTCTCGACGGAGAACGGAGCGATCCGTTTCGCGCTGGCTGCTGTAAAAAATGTCGGCGGATCGGCGATCCGCCAACTGATCACGGACCGGCAGGAACATGGCCTGTATTCCGGATACGGCGATCTGCTGCGCCGTCTCAGCACCTATGACATCAGCCGGAAGATGATCGAGAGCCTGATCAGGGCTTCAGCGCTTGATTGCTTCGCGGTCCCGCGTTCACAGATGATCGCGGTTCTCGAACCGTTTACGAATCAGCTAGTATCAGCCAGGCGCCAGCGGATGGAAGGCCAGCTCTCCCTGTTCGAGATGGGCGGTGAAAGCCAGTCGATGGAAGCCGAACCGGATTATCCGGATATCCCCGAATTCGATCAGAATGAACGGCTGGCCATGGAAAAGGAAATGCTCGGCCTCTATATCAGCGGGCATCCCCTGGATGCTTATGATGACGCGATCAAGCGCCTGACAACGCTTGACAGTACGGCGTTTCGGACCGTCCAGGCAGCTGATGAGAATGACAATCTGACCGCACCGCCGGCCGTCAGTGACGGGGACCGGGTGATCATGGCCGGCATTGTCAATCAGAGAAAGAACAAGATCACGCGAAGCCAGGATATGATGGCGTTCATCACGATCGAGGATCTGTACGGAGTGTTTGAGACCATTATCTTCCCCAGAACACTGGCCCAACATAACGAAAGGCTCCAGCCGGGGCAGGTTTTGCTGATCGCCGGACGACTGAGCCTGCGTGAGGATGAAGAACCAAAACTGGTGGCAGAGGACCTGGCTCCGCTGGAACCCGCTGCCAGCCAGCTGCCGGCGTCATTCCGTTCCTTCGGGAACAACCATCACCGCCGCGCTGATCCTGTGCCGACGCAGGATCAGAAACCATTCAACAGACCGCGACACCAGCCGGAACGTATCGAACGGACCGACAGGCCGTCTGCGCAGCCTGAACCTGATCTTGCCGGGCACCCGGCCGTCTGGGTTCGTTTCGACGGGACCACAGACAGTCCCGCGTATCAGCGGCTGCTGGCCTTGCTCAGATACTTCAGAGGTGAGACGCCGGTTCATGTTTACTTCGCTGAGACAAATGAACAGAAAACACTGCCCCGCGCCTGCTGGGTGGAATGCAGTGATGAGGTTCTGGCGATTCTGGCCGGCCGGTTCGGTCTGGAGAATCTGGCCATCCGCTGAGACTGCCGGTGATTGGAAAGACGTCCATCGGACGATATAATGAAAAAGAACAGAAGCACAGCAATCAGATGAGGAGAGCGCGCATGGAAACAGAGAAAAAGATCCGTAATATCGGTATATTGACGAGTGGCGGTGATGCGCCGGGTATGAACGCGGCCGTCCGGTCGGTCGTCCGGACAGCCAGCTACTTTGGCTATCAGCCTTTCGGTATCCGGCGTGGATTTCACGGCCTGTGGCGCGGTGATATCGATGAACTGTCCAATCGACAGGTCTCGGACAAGCTGCAGCGCGGCGGAACATTTCTGATGACAGCCCGCAGCGCGACCTTCAACAGCCCGGAAGGTGTCGCCAAGGGTATTGAAATGGCCAAGATCTTCAATCTCGATGTGATCGTCACCGTTGGCGGCGACGGAACCTTCCGCGGTGCCCGGGATCTTGCCCGCCAGGGCTTTCCGGTCATTGGTATTCCGGCGACCATCGATAATGACATCGCCTGTTCCGACTACACCATCGGGTATGATACCGCGATGAATACCGCGATGCAGGCCATTGACAAGCTGCGTGAC
>RZZF01000355.1 GCA_009929975.1 Clostridia bacterium | reverse complement strand
GCGCCGCGCTGCCGCCGCGCTGGCTTCGTCTGCTCAGGCCCTTGCTGCTCTACCTGCTCTTTGTCCTGCTGGGACTGCTGGCCGGCCTGCTTGTTTTTTCACTGCCCGGCTGGCTGCGCTCACTGACGCTGATTTGATCCCTGACCGGCCCGGCCGGCGGATCCCTGCGGTACACTTCCAAGTTCCCTGCGTAAAATTTCATCCCTAAAGGGCTCCTGAACGTGTTAGAATAGACATGTGTATATGAATGTTAATGAATGGAGCCGATGAAGATGAAAAAACTCTTGTTGATCATTGATTATCAGAACGATTTTGTTGCTGATGATGGCATACTATCCGCCGGCGGGAACGCGCAGGCCATTGAAAACAATATCATTAAGCGAATTCGCTCATTCCGCCGCGGCAATCACGATGTGCTCTGCACACTTGATACCCACAGTGCTGAGCACTGGAGCAAAGTCCATCCGGAAAGCCAGGTTCTGCCACTTCACTGCGAAGAGGAGACGACAGGCTGGGAACTCTACGGCCAGCTGGCGCAGATGAATCTTGAGACCGTGACCAAATCCGCCTATATGCTGGACCAGGCCGATATCGACTGGATGGTCCGCCAGTATGATGTGATTGAGCTGGCCGGTGTGACAACCGATATTTATGTGCTGCAGAACGCGATCGGGTTGTATAACCATGCCGCGAGCCAGGGCCTGAAAATCCGTTTCGAAGTGACTGAAGACTGTGTCGCCACCTATGATGAAGCCAGTCAGTTGTACAGCCTCGATTATATGAAGCGAATTCTTGGATTCAAGGTGCTACCGCGTGTCGGCGAGCCGCCGGTGGCTGAGGACATCGTTGAAGAGGAAATGGTTGACGAGACTGAGGATGAGGCGGTCGTCGAAGGCGAGGCCTGAGCGTCCTTTTCCAATAAAAAATGAACCCGCGCGGCCCGTGACCAGATGATTGTCACGGGCCGCTTGATTTTCCGGAGCCGATACGCTAGAATAAAGCCGAACAAAAGTTTGTTTTAGTTGAGGTGATCTGGAATGGCCCGTAAGGTTTTCGTCAAGGTACTCGCGGAATTTGATCTGCAGGGACAACTGGCGCCGCGTGTCATTTACTGGGAGGACGGACGCCGCTTTTCGGTCGACCGGGTGCTCGATATTCGTCGGGCGGCCTCGCTCAAGGTGGGCGGCAGCGGGATTCGCTATACCTGCCGTATTCTCGGTCAACCGGTCTATCTGTTTCTTGATGGGAACCAGTGGTATATGGAAGGTGCGGACTGAGCGCGGGTCAGCCGCGAACCGGTACGGACTGAATTGAGTTTTCCCGCGGATGCTGATATAATCATCTTTGCCCCTCATGGCGAAACTCTATGGGGGCGTACTGGTTTCGACGGAGTTGTTGAGACTGGGGAAGCGGGTAGAGGATCCTCGTTGGCCTCTTAAAAAAACGGGGAACTTTTATAATTGCCAATAAACCGGCACTCGCAGCAGCTTAAACCTGTTGCCGTCAGCCCATCCGATCTGCTGGATGGATCCCTGGCGTCAGACAGCAGACCTTACACGTTAGCAGGTTAAACGTGGAAACGGATCAGGTGATGCCTGTAACCTGATTCGTATAACAGGCTACCGGACCGTCAGTATGCGTTCGTTCATGCGGCGAGAGGGGAATACTCAAACAACGAACTGCACCCGGAGATGCTCCAGAGGATAGGATTTCGGACAGGGGTTCGACTCCCCTCGCCTCCACCAAAT
>RZZF01000064.1 GCA_009929975.1 Clostridia bacterium | reverse complement strand
CGGCAACGCGGCGCAGACCATCAGCGGCAGCCAGCCGGTGATTTTGCGCCCCGGCCATATCGGTGCAGAGGAAATCAACCAGGTTCTGGCAGCCGCAGATTATCCGGCCGTTAGATTTTCGTCAGATACCGGCAAGGATCAGCCGGTCCGCTCTCCCGGCATGAAATACCGCCATTACGCGCCGGAGGTGCCGGTCAGGCTGGTGGACATCGCAGATGATGATCAGCGGGCTGAAGCGATAGCCGGTGTAATCCGCCGTTCTCTTTCCAACGGACAGCGGCCAGCCCTGTTCTGCAGCCGGCAGAGTCTGCGGGCGGTCGGAAAATCCCTCGGCCTGAGCTTTGCCGAAGTGAATATTGAACGCGATATCGCACCGGAAACCCAATTCGGCAGGCAGGAACGTCGTGAACTGCCGGCGATCATCTATGGAGAGTTCCCGGATCCCCGCCTGGCTGGAGAACGCCTGTTTCAGGCACTCCGCCTGATGGATGATGGCGGATCTGATCTGATCGTCGCGGAAGGACTCAGTCATCTGGCTGGTGCTTCGGCTTACATGGACCGGCTTTACCGGGCGGCTGACAGCCAGGCTTCTGTCGAATTGTCTGGACCGGCCCGACATGTTCTGTTTGTCTGTACGGGCAATACCTGCCGCAGTCCGATGGCAGAGGCTCTTTTCCGGCAGCAGGCAGCCGGCAGCGGCTGGCAGACATCGTCGGCCGGACTGGCGGCGATTCCCGGCGATGCGGCGACTGTCACAGCCCGGCATGTCATGCGCCAGCTCTATCAGATCAGCCTCGACGCGCATCAGTCACGGATGGTCGATGCCTCAGTCATAGGTCAGGCTGACTGGATTCTGACCATGACGCGGCCGCAGCGTGATCGTCTGCGTCTGCTGTTTCCGGATCGGCGGGACCATATTCTGACCTTGGCGGAAATGGCCGGCTATCCGGCCGGGGACATCACTGATCCATATGGCGCGGACGAAGCAGGGTATACGGCAACGGCCAGACAGCTGGCCGGGTATATTCGTGATCTTTGGCAGCGATTGTCAGATTCAGACCAATTTTGACGACAGACCGCGCGAAACGGACGAAAGCCGGACGATATAATGGTAGCTGCATGGTCATGCTGATCTGAACGAAACGAGGTACGCCAATGATCTTGATGCCCAGTTTCTGCCGCTTGATAAGCCCGGAAATGTACAGATCCGCTTCGGGCGCTGGCTTGACGCGCTGAACCGGTCGTGTTATATTAATTTGCGCTGCTGTTTCAGCAGACGATCAATATCCTCGCTCTGCCGGACTGGCAGAGCCGTTTAGTCCAGGAGGAGGTGAAACACTTGACTAGAAAATATGAACTGATGTACATTCTCAACCCGTCCATCGGCGATGAAGCTCTGACAGCACTTGCTGAGCGTATTCAAGCGCTGATTGAAGCGGCCGGGACGATCGAAACCGTAGATGCGTGGGGCAAAAAGAGACTGGCTTATGAAATTAATGACCAGCGTGATGGTTATTATGGCCTGATCAACTTCAGTGCAGACGCAGAATTTCCCAGAGAACTCGAACGTAATCTGAAAAATATGGATGATGTCATGCGTTATCTGGTTGTCCGCACTGACGACTGAAAAGTCAGAAAGTGAAATTATGAACAAAGCAATTTTGATGGGCAGATTGACTCGTGATCCTGAAATGCGGACAACCGCAAATCAGGTTCCCCTGGCATCATTTACACTGGCGATTGACCGCCGTTTCAAAAATGCCAGCGGAGAACGACAGGCCGATTTCATTCCGATTGTCGCCTGGCGCCAGCAAGCCGAATTTGCCAGCCGTTTTTTACATAAGGGCTCCCGTGTCGCCGTCGTCGGCAGCATTCAGGTCCGAAACTGGGAAGACGCGGATGGCAACCGGCGGATTACAACGGAAGTGGTTGCGGATGAGCTGCATTTTGCTGATTCCAAACCTTCCGGCGGCTATGATGAAGGACCGTCCGGCCAGGATAATCAGAATAATACGCTCAAGAAAAACAATGATGATGGGTTCTTTCCCGGACCCGATGACGATACAGCCCTGCCTTTCGATCTGTAAAGGTACTGGCTGAAGAAAGGAGAACAATCAAATGGCTGATGATAGAAGAGGCGGCCGTTATGAAGGCAGAGGACGTCCGCGCAGATCGCGCAGGAAAGTCTGCAATTTCTGTGCCGATAAAGTTGAGCATATAAATTACAAAGACCTGGGACGGCTGCGCAAGTTCGTATCTGAGCGCGGTAAAATCCTGCCCAAGCGGATGTCCGGCAATTGTGCGCATCACCAGCGTGAACTGACGATCGCGATCAAGCGGGCACGTCACGTCGCTCTGCTGCCATATACCGGCGAATAATAACAGGATGAACACTGAGAGCGGCGGACCTGGTTGTCTGCCGCTTTTTTATTCTGGTCAGGCGATCGTCCGTGACCATGGGCGCGGCCTGTTTTATGATACAATAAGGCCACGTTATATCAGTAGGAGGTAATGCAGATGAAAGTCGTGTTGATCAAAGAGGTCAAGAAGCTTGGTCGACCTGATGATATTGTTGAAGTCAGTGATGGATATGCCCGGAATTTTCTTTTGAAGAACGGTCTGGCGCTTGAGGCGACACCGGATAATCTGAATATTGTCAAGACGCGCAAGAAAGCTGAATCAGCGAAAAATCAGCGTGCGCTTGAATCATCGCAGGCGACAGCTGAAGCACTGAAAGATAAAGTGTTTGATCTGCCGGTCAAATGCGGTGAAGGCGGCCGGCTTTACGGTGCGGTAACCGCGATGGATATCGCCCAGGCACTGGCCGATGCCGGATATGCGGTTGACAAGCGCGGCATCCAGATTCAGCAGCCGATCAAGAGCCTCGGTGACTATACGGTCGATGTCCGGCTGCAGGCAGAGGTTATTTTTCCTTTGAAGATCAGGGTGGTAGCCCGCTGAAAACGGAGGCCTGAATGAATCAATCAAGCAGCGGCCAGCCGGCCCGTTCCTATGGCCGTGTTCTGCCGAACAATCAGCAGGCTGAGCAATCGGTGCTTGGCTGCACCTTTTCCGGTGAAAAGCCTCTGGCGGAGATTACCGCCCAGTTGAAAACCGAGGATTTCTATCGTCCGGATCATCGGCTGATCTATGAAGCCGTCTGTGACCTGTATCTGAACAGCAAGCCGGTCGATATCATAACCGTGTCCGATTATCTGGAGAGCCGCCAGCAGTTGGATAAAGTGGGCGGACTCGCGTATATCAGTTCACTGCCGGACCAGGTGCCGCTTGTTTCGCGCGCCGCGCATTATGCGGATCTCGTGCGTCAGAAATCAATCCTGCGCCGACTGATCGGGGCAATGGAAGAAGTGACCGGACTGTGCTATAAGGATTCGGAAGCGGCGGACATTCTGCTGGATATCGCGGCCAAACGTATCTATGAGATCCGCGAGAACCGTGACGCGACAGGCTTTGAACATCTGCGCGACATCATGGGGCGGACGGTTAATGAATTGTCTGACCTGGCCCGCGGCAAAAAACGTGAGCGGTTCGTCATGACAGGATTTCATCGTCTGGACAAAGTCCTCGGCGGTCTGCGCCCGGGCGGCCTGACCATCGTGGCAGCCCGGCCGGCCATGGGAAAGTCCGCGTTTGCCTTGAATATCGCCCAGAAAGCGGCAACCCTCTACAATGTCCCGGCCGCCATCTTCAGTCTGGAAATGTCAAAAGAAGAAATCAGCCAGCGCATGCTCAGCGCTCAGTCGCTCGTTAATGCCACTCAGCTGAATACCGGGGACCTGAGGCATGACGACTGGGATAAAATCGCCCGTGCCCTGCCGCCTCTGTACGCGGCACCGGTCTATATCGATGACCGGTCGGGTACCGGTGTCATGGAAATGATGTCAAAGTGCCGCCAGCTCAAACTGGAAAATAAATTGGGCCTTGTGATCGTCGATTATCTGCAGCTGATGAGCAGCAGCGGACAGAGCAGGACAGAAAGCCGGCAGCAGGAAATTTCTGAGATTTCCCGTTCGCTCAAAATCATGGCACGTGAACTGAATGTGCCGGTGATCGCGCTTTCCCAGCTCAGCCGTGCCTGTGAACAGCGTTCCGATAAAAAACCGATGCTGTCTGATCTGCGTGATTCAGGCGCGATTGAGCAAGATGCCGACGTGGTCATTTTCCTGTTCAGAGAACAATATTATCAGCAGGATCATGTGCCGATGGACACAGAAGACGCTGAAATCATCATTGCCAAGAACCGCCAGGGTGGTACCGGCAGCATTGAACTCGGCTGGTGGCCGAAATACACCCTGTTCTTTGATAAGGATGATGCCCGTTTGCCGAGTGAACCGCCTCCGGGAGCTTGATGTGGCTGATACACGAAACCCTGCCGACGATGAATTCAAATCACATGTCTGTGGCACGATCTGTGATGAACAGCTGATCCCCGCAGGCAGCCATGTGATCCTCGGCTGTTCCGGAGGGGCCGATTCACTGGCCCTGCTGATTCTTCTTGCCGATCTGCGTGAGCGGCTGTCCTTTGATCTTGAAGTGATGCATGTCCACCATGGGCTGCGTGGTGCCGATGCTGATGCGGACGCGGATTTTGTCCGCGGCTGGTGCCGGAGGCTGTCAGTTCCTTTCCGTGTCGAGCATGCCGATGTCAGAGCCCTGGCGATACAACTCGGTACCGGGCTGGAGGACGCTGGGCGACAGGCCCGATACACATTGTTCCAAAAGCGCCTCGAGCAACTCCGCGCGGATGATCCTGACCGGTCAGTCCGGATCGCGCTCGCCCATCATCAGGATGATCAGGCTGAAACGGTTCTGCTGCATCTGGGACGTGGCAGCGGCTTGACGGGTCTGGCCGCGATGCGTCCGCTGCAAGGTGTTTTTATCCGTCCGCTGCTGGACTGCTCCCGCAGCCGGATAGAGTCCTGGCTGATTCAAGCGAAGATCAGCTGGCGGCAGGATCAGACAAATTATGAACCGACGATGACGCGCAACCGGATTCGCCTGCGCCTCCTGCCGCTGTGGCAGGAACTTCTCGGTTATGATCCGGCGCCTCTGATTGCCGGAACCGCTGAACTTTTGCAGGATGATCTCAGATTGATAGAAACACTGACATCACAGGCTTATCAGGCCTGCCTTCGGGCGGATCATCTTGACCCGGCCGGTCTGGCCGGCAGCGATCCGGCTCTGAGACGTCATGTCCTGCGTCGTTTCTGGCGTGAATCCACCTGTCATGAACCGGATCTTTCCCGTCGCCATCTTGGATTGATCCTTGACTGGCTTGATCATGCCAGACCGGGACAATATCTTTGCCTGCCGCATCGCTGGCAGCTCCATCTGAACGCGGCCGGGCTCATCCTGAAACGAGCGTCCGATTCACCGCAAGATGACCCCGTTGATATCCCTCCACTGCCTCTGCGCATACCGGGAGTGACTGAAATTCCGGTGTTGAATTTCCGAATTGAAGCCCATTTGATTGAGAATGACCGCGATATCGTTTATAATAGCGCAATGGAATGCTTCCGGCTGGATCAGCTGAGGCAGTGTGTGTTGCGGACACGGCGTGCGGGTGACAGGATTCATCTTCCGTCACGGCAGGGCGGCCGCTCATTGAAGAAGCTGATGAGTGAGCTGAAGATTCCTGTGGAATGGAGAGACCGCCTGCCGCTGGTGGCTGACGGATCGGACATTGTCTGGATACCGGGAATCGGTGCCGGGCGCGATTACATCGCCGTCCCGGGCGGGTCATCACATGAAAAGACCGTCTGTCTTTCCGCACGACCGGTTCGAATATGGGAGTAGAACGAGACAGGCAGCTGTCAGTGGCAGCCGCTGCAGATATGAGGAGGCAACAGACATCATGGCTAAATATGTAAAGGGCGTCATGATCGACCGCAGGGAAATCGATCAGATGTGCCAGCGGCTTGGACACCAGATATCGCAGGATTATGCGGGTAAGGAAGTCACACTGATAGGTGTTCTCAAGGGTGCGTACATGTTTATGGCGGATCTGGCCCGATACCTGACCGTGACGGTTCGTGTCGACTTCATGTCTGTTTCCAGCTACGGCAGCGGGACGCGTTCATCCGGGGTCGTCCGGATCAATAAGGATCTCGACGCCGACATCAGTGGACGCCACATCATCGTGGTTGAAGATATCGTTGATTCCGGCCTGACCCTGAAACATCTGCGTGAGCTGCTCGCCACACGAAACCCGGCGAGTATCGCGTTATGTACGGCTTTTGACAAACCGGCACGCCGCCAGGTGGATATTCAGGTTGAATATGTCGGTATGCAGATCAGTGATGAGTTCATTGTCGGATATGGCCTCGATTATGACGGCCGTTATCGAAATCTCCCGGATGTCTGTGTTCTGGGTGATGACAACCAGGGAGGAGAACAATGAAACCTCGTAAAGCCATGAACGGCATGTCGTTTTATGTCATTCTTCTTGCCGTTATCATCATGCTGTCGTTCTTCATGTCCAGGCTGAATCAGCCCGAGCCGATTTCAATATCAGATTTGATCAGTGAAATAGAAAGCGGGCGGGTGGAAACGGTCAATGTTTCCGGCTATACCGTTGAGATCCAGCTGAAGAGCCAGCCCGGGCAGGCCGCGGCTTCCTATAGCAAACAGATTGCGCCCATGTGGATGGAGCAGCTGTATACAGTGCTGCAGACAGCCCAGCAGGATGGCAAGATTGAGGCCTATGATTATCGCGAGCCGACTGATATCGCGGCCTGGCTTAATATCATCCTGATCCTCATCATGGTTCTGGCGATGGGGGCCTTCATCTGGTTTACCTACAGCCGCCAGGCGGGTGAAGGCAAGAACGCGATGAGTTTCGGCCGCAGCCGTGCCAGGCTGCATGACCCGACAAAGAATAAAGTAACCTTCGGCGATGTTGCCGGAGCAGATGAAGAGAAAGAGGAGCTCGAGGAAGTTGTCGGATTCCTGAAAAATCCGCAGAAATATGCCGAACTCGGCGCGAGGATTCCCAAGGGCATTCTTCTGGTGGGATCTCCCGGTACCGGCAAGACGCTGCTGGCCCGGGCGGTTGCCGGTGAAGCGGGGGTTCCGTTCTTTTCAATCAGCGGATCAGACTTTGTTGAGATGTTTGTCGGTGTCGGCGCGTCCAGGGTGCGCGACCTGTTTGAGAACGCCAAGAAAAACGCGCCCTGTATTATTTTCATTGACGAGATTGACGCGGTCGGCCGTCATCGTGGTGCCGGCCTGGGCGGCGGTCATGATGAACGGGAACAGACCCTGAACCAGCTGCTGGTTGAGATGGATGGTTTCGGACCGAATGAAGGTGTCATCATTATGGCGGCGACCAACCGACCGGATATTCTAGACCCCGCTCTGCTTCGTCCGGGTCGTTTTGACCGTCGCATCACAGTCATGCGCCCCGATATCAAGGGACGTGAGATGATTCTCAAGGTTCATGCCCGCGGCAAACCGTTGAATGAGGATATCGATCTGCGGGAAATCGCGAAGATCACGCCCGGATTCACTGGTGCTGATCTAGCAAACCTTCTCAATGAGGCCGCGCTGCTTGCCGCACGGAAAGGGGCTCATACAATCTCCTATCATGATATATCTGAAGCTGTGTTCAAAATCATGATCGGTCCGGAAAAGAAAAGCCGCATCATCAGCGAAAAGGAACGTCGCCTGACCGCCTTTCATGAAGCGGGCCACGCGATTATCCTGCGGACCGTATCCGATACGGACAAGGTCGAACGCGTCTCGATCATCCCATCCGGCGCGGCCGGTGGCTATACCGCGCACAAGCCGCATGAAGACATGTATTACGCGACACGGCGCCAGCTGATCAGCCAGATCATGATCGCTCTGGGCGGACGTGCAGCCGAGGAACTGTCGTTTGATGAGATCAGCACGGGAGCTTCATCCGATCTGCAGAGTGTCAACAGTATCGCCCGGGATATGATCACGAAATATGGCATGAGTGAGCGGCTCGGCAATATGGTGTTCGGCAATGGTGAGGAAGTCTTTCTGGGCAAAGATTATGGCCATGTCCAGAATTACAGCGAGAAACTGGCTGGAATGATTGATGAAGAGGTAAAATCACTGATCGATCAGGCCTATGCTGAGGTGCTGCGAATTCTGCGCGAAAACACCCGGCTGCTGAGCGAGATGGCGGAAACCCTGCTCGAGAAAGAGAAAATTGACGGCGAGGAATTCGAGCGGATTTTTACCCACTATCATGTGCGGACAGATTCTGAATTCGAAGTGAGCAAGCCGACAGCTGCCGAGGTCGCTCAGATTGATGAATCTGCCGGGAAAGTTCAGGATCAGCCCGGCATAACCGATCCCGCGCTGGCAGAAGAAGAGACGACTGAGCCCGTTTCTGAAAACGGCGAATAAGCTGATCCGGATTTTATGATGCTGCAAAGCCGCCCCAGTTATGGGGCGGCTTTTTTTGACAATCACGGCATGACACGTTAACATGATTGTTATGGGCATTTGCCCAATAATGAA
>RZZF01000063.1 GCA_009929975.1 Clostridia bacterium | reverse complement strand
AATTGATCCAGCTGACGGACAGACAGGCTGCGGTACACCGATTCACTGTCGGCTTCAATTCGAATCGCGTCGACCAGGCGCTGTGTCAGATTGTAGAGGCTGAGCTGACTGTCGGAATGGTCACGGCCGTTGTCATCATTGGAGAACAGGGCCTGGATCGGTTCGAAGACGGCTGAGCAGCCGCTGTTCAGCATCAGGCCTGCGATCAGCACGCTGACAAGCATCAGTCTGAGTTTCATACGACTACTCTCCTTCTGCCGCTTCCAGACGCTGGCGGCGAAAACGATTGAATTTGCGTCTGGCCCGCTGCAGGGCATTATCGACGGCCTTCACCGGGCAGTCGAGCTTCGCGGCAATCGATTCATAGGCGGGATCATCCAGAAACAGCAGGACGACATCCCGTTCCAGCGCGCTGAGCTCATGCCGGATGAAAAACTGCAGATCGTTCAGGTTTTCTCTTTCCAGGAGTTTTCGCTCCGGATCAGGTGTCGATGTGTCAGCGAACAGATCCTTGAGTTCACGCGTCTGATCATCTGCCTGAAGCAGTCCCTGCAGTGATAACGATTCATTGAGCGGTGAATGCTTCAGCCGGGAGGCACGGCGGATCGCGTCATTGATCCGTGCCGTCACACAAAGCGAGGCAAAAGCGGTAAATGGAACCTGATGCTCCGGCCGGTAATCACGGATGGCCTGGAAAAGACCGATCATGCCTTCCTGCAGAACATCTTCATGATCGGCACCCGCCATAAAAAGAGTGGATGCTTTGCGGCGGACCAGGCCTTTATGACGCTCCAGCAGCAGGTCAATGGCACGGGTCTGGCCATCGGCGGCAAGGCGCAGCAACTGGTGGTCATCCAGTTGATCCAGTTCATTTGTGTACACGTGATCTGTCATCTCATTACCTGCTGCAGTCAGTTTCAGCGTTGTCCGGAAGCGGCCCATCGTTGCCGGACGGCTTCAAAAACGATAATGCCCGTCGCGACCGCCGCGTTCAGCGAGTTCACATGTCCGCGCATCGGGATGGACACGAGAAAATCGCAGTGTTTGCGCAGCGCGGCACTGAGGCCTTCTCCTTCGCTGCCGGTGATGATCGCCAGAGAACCGGACCAGTCTGCCTGGTCATAGGTCTGACCGGCCTCCGCGTCGGTCCCGAAGATCCAGAATCCTTTCTCTTTCAATTTGAGAACGGTCTGGGTCATATTGGTGACCTTGACAACCGGCACATGCTCAATCGCGCCGGCCGAAGCACGCGAGACCGCAGCGTTCAGACCAACGGAACGGCGTTGTGGAATCACGATTCCGTCGCAACCGGCCGCATCGGCGATTCTCAAAATGGAACCGAGGTTATAGCTGTCCTTGAGCTCATCGAGTAATATCAGAAAAGGCGGACGCTCATTCTTCTCACATCGCTTCAGCAGTTCATCAAGGTCGATATAATCATGTGCGGCCACCTGGGCGATGATTCCCTGATGATTACGGGTCAGACTCATCTGATCAAGCACCGTGCGTTCTACTTCACTGACGATCGTGCCGCTGTCGCGGGCGTCACGAATGATCCGGCCCAGCACCGGATCCGGCCGGCCTTCGCGGCGGGCCACCCAGATCTTATCAACCGTCCGTCCGGCCTTCAGCGCTTCCATGACCGGATGCCGCCCCTCCAGACGATCCTCCGGCAGTTCAGGTGTTTTATCGGCATCATGGTTCATTGGCGGTTGCTTCATGTTCATCACCTTCATAAATCATTCGCAGCAGTCGATCGATCCGTTCGTGCTGCCCGGTCAGGTAAAGATAGCCGATCAGGGCTTCGAATCCCGTTGCCGACTGATAGTCAACAGGGTCCGCGTGTTTCGGCATACTGCCGCTCTGGCTGTTGCGGCCCCGGCGAAAGATCGCTTCTTCCTCCGGTGTCAGACGGGGCAGGATCAGACGGGCAGCTCTGGCCTGGGCCGAAGCGCTGACCAGCCCGATGGACTGCTGGTGCAGGCGGCCGGATTGTCCCGTAACATGGCTGAACAGGTACAGGCGGGTCTGCAGTTCATAGACAGCATCACCGATATAGGCCAGAACGGAGACTGGAACCTCCCGGATATCACCGCTGAATTCAGGCAGGCTCATCGGGGCGTGACCTTGGGGCCCTGCGGTGTGTCCTCAATCACAAAGCCTTCGGACTGGATTTTGTCACGCAGAGCATCGGCACGGGCAAAGTCGCGGGCCTTTTTCGCCTCGGTCCGTTCGGCGAGCAGATCGAGAATGGTCTGCGGAACCTGCTGTTCAGTTTCAGGGTATAATCCGAGCACATCAAGCAGTTCATTGATTTTATCCGCGGCTGCCAGCAGCGCGGAACGCTCTGCCACTGAATCAGCGACCGTGGTGTTGACAAGCCGGACCAGATCAAAGACAGCGGCCAAACCATCCGCGGTATTCAGGTCATCATCCATGGCTTCGATAAACGCCTCTCCGGCGGTCACAGCCGCGTCACGCAGCGCAGACGACGCTGTCCTGACGGCTGGCTCATCACTTTTCTCCGGCGCGCTTTGCGCGAGGAACCTGATATTTTCCAGACAGTTGACGATGCGCTTCCAGCCATTTTCCGCAGCGTGCAGCAGATCCGTAGAGAAATTGATCGGCATCCGGTAATGGCCGCTGAGCATGAAGAAACGCAGCACCTGATGATCAAAATGCCGGGCGAGATCCCTTACCGTAAAGAAATTGCCGCTCGATTTGGACATTTTTGCGTGATCAATATTAATGAAGCCGTTGTGCATCCAGTATCTGACGAAAGGCTTGCCGGTCGCGGCTTCGCTCTGGGCGATTTCGTTTTCATGATGGGGAAAGACCAGGTCCTGCCCGCCGCCATGAATGTCAATGGTATCACCCAGATACTGGCGGACCATAGCCGAGCACTCAATATGCCAGCCGGGACGTCCTTCACCCCACGGGCTCTCCCAGGACGGTTCGCCTTCTTTTTTGAATTTCCACAGCGCGAAGTCAGCGCTGCTCTTCTTGTCTGATAAATCTGTCAGCCGGTCACTGGCACCGGCGAGAAGATCCTCCAGACGGTGATGTGACAGCTTGCCATAGTTTGCGTAGCGGGCGACATCAAAGTAAACCCCGTCAGACGCGGTGTAGGCATAGCCGCGATCGACCAGCAGCTGAACAAGCTCGATGATCATCGGGATCGTCCGGGTCGCGCGCGGGTGATGATCCGCCCGACGGATATTCAACTGGTCAGCATCCTGATAATAGGCATCAATGAAACGCTGGGCCAGCACATCGGTACTGATTCCCTCCTGGTTGGCGCGCGTGATCATCTTGTCATCGATATCCGTGAAATTCTGCACATAAGTCACCACATATCCGCGGTACTCAAAATAGCGGCGCAGCGTATCATAGGTGATGAACGGGCGGGCATTGCCCAGGTGGAAATAATTATAGACGGTCGGGCCACAGACATAGATTTTGACTTTTCCGGGTTCAAGAGGAACAAAATCTTCTTTCTGCCGTGTCTGCGTATTATAGATTCTCATGTTGCTGTTCAGCCTCCATCATGTTGATCTGACATCATCTGCTGTGTTGTCATGACCTGAGGCATCCGTTTCTCCGGATGGCTCGCTGCCGGTCAGTTTCTCCGAATCCGGACAGTCGCGGACAAATTTCTTCCCCGGTTCGAACTGGGCCGGCAGTCCCATTTTCTTCTCCAGGCTGGCGACCCGGTGCAGCAGGCGGCAGATTTCCTGTTCAATCGGATCCGGCGCGCTGCTGTGATCCAGTTCCACACTATGCCGGACCTGACGGCCCTGCGGCCGGATGATACGGCCGGGAACACCAACGACCGTTGAATACGGCGGCACTTCATTGAGAACCACCGCATTGGCACCGATCATACTGCAGGAACCGACATGAAATGGACCGAGGATTTTAGCCCCGGCCCCGATCAGGACATTATCGCCGATGGTCGGATGCCGTTTCCCGCACTCTTTGCCGGTACCACCTAATGTGACACCGTGATAGATCGTACAGTCATTGCCGATTTCCGCGGTTTCACCGATCACAACGCCCATGCCATGGTCAATGAAAAGCCCTGAACCGATCTTCGCACCCGGATGAATCTCAATACCGCTGAGAAAGCGGCTGAACTGAGAGACGGCCCGTGCGAGAAATAAGAAGCGGTGATTATACAGCCAGTGCGCGATCCGGTGATAAAAGATCGCGTGAAATCCAGAATACAGAAAAAAGACCTGCGCGGTGCTCTTTCCTGCCGGATCACGTTTAGCGATCGCTTTTGCGTCTGCCATCAAACCCATATGTTTCCCCTATATATCAATCACCACGCAATCGTGGTGACCGTCCAGACAAAAAACCCGGGATGCCCAACCCCCTTTTTGACACCTAGCCAATTGCCAGGTGGGTGCCCTGCAGCGGCCTTTAGCCTAGCTCGGTCGGACTTGCGTCCGGAGCCATCGCTGTATTCCGCATTAACCCGAGCTCCCGTTTAAGTCATGAAGGTTCAAAAATGAGGGTAACGGACATACCAGGTACCTACAGTATACCTTTTTTCTCAGGGTTGCTCAAGTCGGATGACCCTTGGATGACACAGTCGTCACTGGTGATACCAGAGCCGCTGCCAGCCCGTAAACATGCAGACCCGCCCGCCACAAAGGGCGTGCGGATTCTGTCAGTGTCGCGCCGGTTGTCATGATGTCATCCACCAGCCAGACGGTGCTTCCAGGCCTGATCAGCGGTTTGGCACCGGAAGGTGATTCGTTATGAAACGCAAACGCGCCACGGACATTTTCCTGCCTGAAGCGGCGGTCAGTCAGCAGGCTTTGCTGTGGAGTCGCCCTGATTCTGACCAGCAATTCTGATCGATCCGGCAGCTCCAGTTTTCGCGCCAGCGCCGCCGCGATCAGACTCGACTGATTGTAGCCTCGTTCACGCAGCCGGGCAGGATGGAGCGGAACTGCCATGACAGCGTGGCCTTTGGCGCGAGTCCGGCGAATCAGACGGTACAACAGCTCAGCCACCAATTCAGCGATGTCAGTTTCATCGAAAAATTTCAACCTGATCAGGGCACTGCGGATCGGTTCCTCATAAGCCATGCAGGCAAAAATCAGATCATCCGGGTGCCTGTCAGCGTCTGCCATTTCAGGCCAGGGCCGGCGCTCCTCTGATATTCCGAGCAAAGGCATTTTCGCCAGGCAGAGGCGGCAGATGGCAGGCCAGCCGTTGGCCGGCTGGCAGGGACGGCGGCAGATGGCGCAAACAGGCGGATACACGCAGCGGATCAGCTGATTCAACCAGCGCTTCATTGCGGGAAATCATGTTCAGCGGTCAGCCGGCGCAGCCATTCAGGCAGCAGAGTATGGCGAAGATACGCGGTATTGTTGCGGATCATCCCACCCAGGGTCGCCCGGCTTGATATCAGAAGCAGTTTCTCGGACGCCCGCGTCACCGCGGTATAGAGCAGGTTACGGGTCAGCAGCTGCGGCGCTCCCGGCGGAAGGACCAGTACGACAACCGGATATTCGCTGCCCTGGCTCTTGTGGATCGTCATCGCGTAAGCCAGGTCCAGATCATCCATCACGGCCGGATCATAGGCTGTCAGGCGATCATCGTCGTAGAGTACATAGACGGTTCGGCTGTCTGGATCTGTTTTGACAACGGTACCGGTTTCTCCGTTGAAAACGCCCTGACCCTTCGAATTCGTGTCGCTGAGCGATGTCCAGGCCAGTTCGTAATTATTACGGATATGCATGACTTTATCACCCGTGGCGAAACGGCTGCCATGCGCGGTCACAGCCGCGTCCTCCTGATCCGGATCCGTCACCGGATTGAGCGCGGCCTGCAAAACGGTATTAAGATTCTGTGTACCGGCCACCCCTTTGCGGACCGGCGTCAGCACCTGTACGTCACGCAAGGGATCAAGCTGATACTGTTGCGGCAGAATCTCCTGACACAGGCGGATGGCAGCGGCCGCCATATCCGCGGTGTGTTCTTTATAGATCACCAGAAATGAACTGTGCAGCGACTGGTCGACGAATGGCCAGTCGCCGGCATGAATGCGATGGGCGTTGCGAATAATCAGGCTTTCCTCAGACTGGCGGAATATTTTGGTCAGCCGGGTCACCGGTAAAAGCCCGCTGGTGATCAGATTGTTCAGGACATCACCGGGACCGACTGAAGGCAGCTGATCAGCGTCACCAACCAGCAGGACCCGTGTTCCCGCGACCAGTGAGGTCAGCAGGCTGCGGAAAAGAAAGACATCCATCATCGAGACTTCATCAACAATGAGAAGATCACAGGCCAGTTCAACCGGCTCATCCGGCTGATCGCGATCCTTATCCGGCGCAAAACCAAGAGACAGCAGACGATGCAGTGTCTTCGCCTCACGGCCTGACGCGTCACTCATTCTGCGGGCCGCCCGTCCGGTCGGCGCGGCAAGAAGAATCCTGCCTCCCTGCTGTTCCATGCAGTCACACAAAATGCGGATGATCGTCGTCTTTCCTGTACCCGGTCCGCCGGTCAGGATGGAGATTGAATGGGCAAGTGCCTGTTCAATCGCCTGAGCCTGTTCAGGGGCCAGTGTCAGATTCTGACGCTCACAAGCCCGGCGGACGGTTGACTGAACTTCGTCCTGATCAGATAAGCCGCGGAAAAGCCGGGGCGGAGAACGCAGCAGCTGAATCAATAACTCAGCCGACTTTTTTTCCGCATGCCAGGTTGTCGCAGTGGCGCACAGGCGAACCAGCTGAGGTGATTCGTGTGACGGGCTGCTGTCAGATAAAGTCTGGCTGTCGGCCATGAAGATGCGCTGCTCAGACAGCAGCAGACGGATAACCTCATGCCCCGCATCAACCGGCTGTCCAGTCAGTTGGCGGACTTCATCGAGGCAGACTGTCAGCGGCAGCGCGGTATGTCCGCGGTTGGAGGCCTGGTTCAGTACATACAGGAAGGCACTGGACAGCCGCGGCATCGCCGTCGGGTCAAGGCCGAGATCCTGTGCCAGCCGGTCCGCCGTGAGAAACCCGATTCCATCGACTTCATCGGCCAGCGCATATGGATTTTCCGACAGGACATCCAATGCCTGCCGGCCATAATGACGGTAGATCCGCATGACAATACCGGTCCCGACGCCAAGCGGACCGAGCAGCATCATCAAGTCCTGGTAAGCTGCTTTTTCCTGCAGCTGTTCAGCGAATTGTCTGGCCCGGTTAGGACCGATTCCCTTGAGCCTGGCCACACGCTCCGGTTCATCGCGTAAAATATCCAGTGTCGCTTCTCCGAATGCCCTGACCAGCCGGTCCGCGGTTTTTTCACCGATGCCCTGGATCAGTCCCGATGCGAGATAATGACGGATCGCTTTCGCGGTTCTGGGGATCGCCAATTCAAAATGATCCGCCTGAAACTGCCGGCCATAATCGGGATGGTCAACCCAGCGGCCGGTGAAGCGCACGGTTTCGCCCGGATGAATAAACGGAAGGATGCCGACGACCACGGTCTCATCCCGCAGGGTGCAGACCGTATAGCCGTTTTGCTCATTTCTGAAGATAATGTCCGCGATCATTCCTTCCAGAACAGGGTTCTCTGGTGACGATTCGCCAATCTTCAGCTGTCGCATGGCCATCCTGCCTTTCTAGTTGATTCCTGCGGCGTCACGCAGCGGCTGCAGCAGATCGGTCTTTTCCCAGGGAAGATCAAGATCCGGGCGGCCGAAATGTCCATAGGCCGCGATCTGCTGGTAAATCGGGCGTCTCAGCCGCAGATCGCGGATCAGCGCGGCCGGACGGAAATCAATGACCTGCTGAATCAGTTCCGCAATCCGGTCATCCGGCAGCCGACCGGTGCCGAAGGTATCGACCATCACCGAAACAGGCCGAGCGACGCCGATCGCGTAGGCCAGCTGGATCTCACAACTGTCCGCCAGACCGGCGGCGACAATGTTTTTCGCGGCATATCGGGCGGCATAAGCCGCTGAACGATCCACCTTGGTCGGATCCTTGCCGGAAAAAGCGCCGCCGCCATGCCGGGCGAACCCGCCATAGGTATCAACGATGATTTTCCGGCCGGTCAGGCCGGAATCACCTTGCGGACCACCGACGACAAAACGGCCGGTGGGGTTGATCAAAACCCTTGTCCGGTGATCAAACAGAGAGGGCGGCAGAACAGGTTCAATCACCTGTTCGCGAATGGTCTGCTCGATCGTTGTCAGTTCGACATCCGCCTGATGCTGGGTGGAAATGACAACGGTATCGATATGAACTGGCCGCGCCCCTTCATAGGCGACCGTCACCTGGGCCTTGCCGTCCGGCCGCAGAAAATCTGCCTGTCCCGAACGTCTGGCATCGGCCATCCGGCGGGTCAGCGCATGAGCCAGCGCGATCGGCAGCGGCATCAGTTCATCTGTATCGCGATTGGCGAAACCGAACATCATGCCCTGATCACCAGCGCCGGTGATCAGCTGGTCCTTGATTGAGCCGTCACGGTCTTCGTAGGCACAGTCGACGCCGAGCGCGATATCGGGCGACTGCTCATCAA
>RZZF01000062.1 GCA_009929975.1 Clostridia bacterium | reverse complement strand
ACAGAAGACATTTATGAAGCACAAGAGAAATATTATTCAGCCAAAACAGCTTTGGACAATGAATGGTATTCCGCTGAGATAGCGGCCCTGGAAGATATTCCGAGGTCCATTGAAGATTTGAAAACAGCGATGGAGCTTGCTTTAGGTGAATATCAGGCCTCTTTTTTGGAGTTGTTCGGGGGCGACGCCTGCAAAGTGAAAGAGCTTGACAACATGATCACGGGGAAAATGGGCTTCAAAAAGACCTTCTCCGTCACCGGGCAGACCTATCCGCGGAAACAGGATTACCGGATTCTGACCGCGGTCGCCGGGATCGCGCAGAGCGCGCATAAATTCACAAACGACATTCGCCTGCTGCAGAGCTTCGGCGAGATCTGCGAGCCTTTCGGGGGCAAACAGGTCGGTTCCTCCGCAATGGCCTACAAACAGAACCCGATGCGCAGTGAGCGGATGGCGTCTTTGGCCCGGTATATCATGACGGACGCGTTGAATCCGGTTCTGACTGCCGCGAATCAGTGGTTTGAACGGACACTTGATGATTCAGCCAACAAACGCATTTCTGTACCGGAAGCCTTTCTGGCCGCTGATGCCGTTCTCATGCTCTATCAGAATATCAGTCGTGGTCTGGTCGTCTATCCAAAGGTGATTGAAGCGCATCTGCAGGCCGAACTGCCATTCATGGCGACTGAGAATATCCTGATGGAAGCGGTCCGCCGTGGCGGGGACCGGCAGGAACTGCATGAGAAGATCCGCCGGCACAGTGTGGCAGCCTCCAGGGAAGTCAAAGAGAACGGCCGACCCAATGATCTGCTCCAGCGGATCGCCGCGGACCCGGCCTTCAACCTGAGTCAAGATCAGCTGAGCCAGCTGTTGGACAGTTCATTGTATATCGGCCGGGCACCTGAGCAGGTGGCAGAATTCCTCAATCAGTCAGTTGACCCGCTGCTGGCCGCGGAACCTCCGCTGCCAGAAGAATCGCTCAAAGTCTGAATCAGAGCACCGGCCGGCCCGGTGCTTTTTTCATCACTGAAAGCGAAGGAACAAACTTTTCCGCCGTGACGTCTAACAGGCATGTGGAGACCCGACAGATGCCGGACGCATCCGGCTGAGGAGGTTATGACCATGAGAAAGCTAACACTCATTCTATTGGTCCTGTCATTGCTGCTGACCCTGCTGTCCGGCTGTTCAAAAGAACCCGGCACTGCGTCATTCAAAGACCAGAATCTGATGTTTGCCAATGATTACCGGTCGCTGCTCAAATTAATCGGAGAGCAAAAAGCCGATGGAAGGCAATATGGCATCGAGATGACAGGAGCGCCCGGTGCGGCGGCTGAAGACAGCGCTGATGGTGCCGGCAGCGGTGAAATGAATAACGCTGGCTACAGCCGGACCAATCTTCAGGTCGAAGGCGTGGATGAAGCCGATATCATCAAGACCGACGGCCGCTATATCTATTTGATCAACAATGGACGCCTGACGATTGTTGACGCGGCGAATCCAGCTGATTTGCGTATGGCCAGTGAACTGTCCTGGACATCGTATGAAACCATGGCATCCGGCAGCCGCGGGGAATCACCGCAGGAGCTGTTCATCGATTCGGAAAACCAGCGGCTGATTCTGCTGTTGTCCGGTTATGAGCAGGAGATCAGCGAAGTCGATGGATCGGATATGACCGGTGCAACCACAGCCCCCGGTACAGATGGCGGCGGAAGCGGATCGGATGGCATTGAGACGGCTGTTCCGGATACAGATGACGGCAGCGGTCCGGTTGATCTGCCGGCGCCGGATGTCATCTATGTCACACGTTATCGCGACTATGTCACGTCCATCGTCTTTGATATCAGCCAGCCGGCCGCGCCGACGGAGGTGAGCCGCCTTTCCCAGGAAGGTTCGTATCTGACCTCACGCCGTATCGGGTCATCAGTCTATGTTGTCAGCCAGACCGCAGCCTATTGGATGATGGATATGGGCAGGACCGCAAGCACTGAGATGGATACACTTCCGGAAACCCGTGTGAATGACGGCGAATGGAAAACGGTACCGGTGGACAGTATCGGTGTGGTCCCGGGACGGAGCAGTGATTCACAGCTGACCATCAGCGCGTTCACGAGCGATGGGTCAAGCGGTGATCCGAAAGTGATCAGTCTGCTGGGCACCACCGGACAGGTCTATGCGTCATCCACCCATCTTTATGTCGCGGCCTGGCAGTGGAACGAGTCGAACGACCCTTCCAGCCCGCCGGATGAATCCACTATGATGTACCGTTTCGCGCTCCGGCCGGGACAGGTTGAGGCAGCCGGCTCCGTTTCGGTTCCGGGATCCGTGCTCAATCAGTTTTCGATGGATGAGCATAACGGCTATTTACGTGTCGCGACTACGATGCAGTCGGCCTGGAACGAGAAGGGTGAATTTACCGGCAGCAGCCAGCTGCATGTCTATGACCAGGCGTTGAGGCCGGTCGGATCCGTCAGCGGGATCGCCCCCGGTGAAATGATCAAATCAGCCCGTTTCATGGGTGATATGGCCTATCTGGTGACGTTCGAAACGGTGGATCCGCTGTTTGTGATTGATCTGAGCCAGCCACAAAATCCGACCATTCTCGGCGAGCTGAAGATCCCCGGCTACAGCACCTATCTGCATCCTTACAATGACAGCATGCTGCTCGGATTTGGATATGATGTCGACGCGTCAGGCGATCGACTGACACATCTTGGCTTGAAAGTCAGCCTGTTTGATATCTCTGACGTCAGCCGACCAAGGGAGCACAGCACCATCACGCTTGGCGGCAGCGGTTCGTACAGTGAACTGCTCTATAACCATAAAAGTCTTCTGTTTGATCGTGAGCGCCGGATGATCGCGTTTCCTGTGACCCTGATGCCGGAGTCCGATGTGGATGATGGCCGTGAGTTCGCTTATGTGCCTGACTTCACCGGCCTGATGATTCTGACCGCGGACGCGAATGACAATTTGTCCGAAATGGGACGGATCAGTCATGGCTCCACCGATGATTTTTGGTATTATGACCAGATGCAGCGGGCGATCACCATTGGCGATACGCTTTATACCACATCCAGCCGGATGATCCGATCGCATCAGATGCCGGGATTTGCCGAGCTGGGACGACTTGAATTGCCAGGTTATCAGAAACCGACGGACGACATGCCGGCAGAAGACGGGGCTGAGGCACCGGACGGGACGGTCAAGCCGCAGCAATGACAGAGCATCAACCAACGTGATCCTCAAGCCGGTGCTCAGTGCCGGCTTTTTTTATCTGATCCTTTTGATTCCGGGGCCTCTTCATGCTATGATGTGATGACGGGTTTATCCCCGAATGACAGCCGAACGGACGGCTGGATCAAATGGCAGGCAGGTATCGAATATGAAACTGAATAAGCGCAGTTCTCAACCGCTTTATGCCCAGCTGAAAGACCTGTTGCAGGAGCGGATCGAATCAGGTTTTTATGGAGCTGGTGAACAGATCCCATCTGAACAGGTTCTCTGCAAGGAACTTGATCTGAGTCGGCCGACCGTCCGGCAGGCGATCGCCGAGCTGGTCAGTGAAGGCTATCTTGAGATTATCAAGGGCAAGGGAACCTTTGTCGCGGCTGAGCCCAGTAAAACCGAAATCAGGGGATTTTCTCCCTTTACCTTTTCGCTGCTCGCGGCACGCCAGCTGGAAGATTTCCAGAACCTGACGATTGAACGCGTTCAGGGAGATGCGGAAAAGGACCAGATCTTCGAGTTGAGTGAAGGTGCCGGACATCCCGGATACTGGTCGATCCGCTGGCAGATGGCGGGGGAGGACGGGACACTCGCGGTCTGCCATTCGCTGGTTCCGATCTATATGTTTCCTGAACTCGCGGCCGATCTGGAAGCGGAGCGCCGCATGATCGATATCACGGCCAACAAATACGCTTATCTCCCGCAAAAAGCCAGTGCCAGGCTGATGGTCAGAACAGCGACCCGCCAGGAGACTGAATCGCTGGAAATGGATCGCCTGTCTCAACTGCTGATCGTCCAGAGTAAATTAAAATCGCGCAGCGGAAACTGCTGTGAATACGTTACATCCATGATGCGTTCAGACGCGGTCATTCTGGCGATGGACGCCGGAAGGAGCTGACCATCATCCGTCAAGCCATTTACCTTGATCATACGGCGACAGCGGCGATCGTGCCGGCTGTTCTCCATCGCTATACAGAACTTCTCGAAACCTGTTACGCCAATCCCGCATCGCTGCACTCGCTTGGTCTGGCCAGTGAGAAAATCCTCAGAGAAGCCAGTCGCCAGATCAGGCAGTCGACCGGTGCGGACGCTTCGCGTCTGACGATGACGTCCGGCGGCTCAGAATCGATTAACCTGGCGATCAAAGGTTATCTGCAGGCTAATCGCCGTCTGCCGTCCAGAATCATCACATCGGCCGGTGAACACGCGGCGACCCGTGAGGTACTGGCTTTTCTCGAACAACAGGGTTACGTGATCGACCGCGTCGCGCTGAGCCGGGACGGCGGGGTGGATCTTGATCGGCTGGCCGAAGCACTCAGCCAGCCGGCCGCGCTGCTCACATTGATTCATGGCAGCAATGAAACCGGCGCGGTCAACCCGATTCAGCCGATCGTCCGGCTGAGAAACCGTCTGCAGCCTGATCTGGCGATTCATCTTGACAGTGTCCAGGCTTTCGGCAAGATCCCCGTCCGCTTTGACCCGTCCGGTATTCAAATGATGTCCGGCAGCGGACATAAGCTGGGCGCGCCGAAAGGCAGCGGCTGGCTGCTGCATCGGGCGAAAATACGATTGACTGCCCAGATACACGGCGGCGGACAGCAGAACGGGCTGCGCGGCGGAACAGAAAACCCGCCTCTGGCGGCGGCAACCGCGCTGGCCCTGCAGTTGTCTGTTGAAACACTGACCGCCGACGAACAAAAGATTCGCCAGCTGCGTCAACGCTTTCTCGATGAGATCAGGCGGCGCTCGCTGCCGGTTCAACCGCTGATTCCGGTGGAAGGGGTGCCGCAGATCCTGGCCGTGACTGTGCCCGGTCTGAGAGCTGAGACCCTGGTGCAGGCCATGGCGGCCCGCCAGGTCTTTATCTCCGCAGGATCAGCTTGCTCTTCGAAGAAGAAGCGGCTGGTCAATGAAGCGCTGCAGGCGGCCGGACTCAGCGCTGAGCAAGCCATGCAGACCGTCCGGATCAGTTTCGCCGGA
The DNA here is from genome assembly GCA_009929975.1 of Clostridia bacterium. Classification (GTDB taxonomy): domain Bacteria; phylum Bacillota; class Clostridia; order Saccharofermentanales; family UBA5734; genus SLHU01. The sequence continues at coordinate 3,387 of RZZF01000062.1, read as the reverse complement.
AACAATACCGATGAGGAGATCATGACAGCCGCAAAACAGCTGCAGAATTGTCTGGAACAGCTGATCCGCGTCTGAACTATACGATAATCCGGGAGGAGTCTATGTCCGATACAAACTACCGTTCACTGATCATGGTCCGAATGGGTGAACTGACACTGAAAGGACTGAACCGCGGCCGTTTCGAACGACAGCTGGTCAATAATATCAGCCGGCGCCTGGCCGCGATGGGAGACTTCAAGGTACGGCAGACTCATTCTCGTATTTTTGTTGAAGCCGCCGGAGACAGCTCTTTGCCGGAAGATCCTGGTGCCTTGCTGCAGGCGATTACCAATGTGTTCGGCATTGTATCAGCCAGTCCGGTCCGCTCATTTGCTGCCGACATGGCGATCCTGCAGGATCAGGCGACTGATTACATGCAGGATCTGCTCGCGGATGGACTGAGCCGTACGTTCAAGGTCGAATCGAGACGGGGAGACAAGCGTTTTCCGCTGACTTCTCCGGAAATCAGCGCTCAGATCGGTGATATTCTCCTGAACGCGTTTCCGGACCAGTTGACGGTTGATGTTCATCAGCCGGATCTGACCCTTTACATTGAAGTGCGTGACCGCATTTATCTATACAGCCAGGTTGTCCGCGGACAGAAGGGTCTGCCGGTCGGAATGGGTGGTCATGGCATGCTGCTGCTGTCCGGCGGAATTGACAGTCCGGTCGCCGGCTATATGATGGCCTCACGCGGCATGGAGTTGGACGCGGTCTATTTTCACGCTTTTACCTATACCAGCGACCGCGCGAAGGAAAAAGTGATCGATCTGGCCCGGCAGCTGACGATCTACTGCGGCCGTCTCCGGCTGCATGTCGTAGATTTCACCGAGATTCAGGTCACCTTGCGTGATCATTGCCCGGGCGAACTGCTGACGGTGATCATCCGCCGCATGATGATGCGGATCGCGGACCGGCTGGCTGAAACACGAGGCTGCCAGGCATTGCTGACCGGTGAAAGCCTCGGCCAGGTCGCCAGCCAGACACTGGAAGCGATCGCCTGTACTGATCCGATCGCGACCCGACCGGTTTTCCGACCGCTGATCGGCATGGACAAGGATGATACCGTTCTGACCGCACGGCGGATCGGGACCTATGAAACCTCCATTCTTCCTTATGAAGACTGCTGTACGATTTTTGTCGCCAAGCATCCGAAAACCAGACCTTCTCTGAAAGAAATTGAAGCGGCTGAGAACGGGCTTGACCTGGATCAGCTGACCGCTGACGGGCTGTCACGGATTGAAGAGGTGTTATTATGAAACCAGGTAAGCTGAGTCATGAACAGCTGCAGAAACTGATTCTTGACCGACTGCCGGAAGCCGGCAATTCGGTGGCGAGCGGTCCGGCTGTCGGGCTTGACTGCGCCGCGATCCGTTTCGGTGACGGCCAGGTCATTCTGTCCAGCGATCCAATAACCGGAGCGGCAGCGGATGTCGGGCGGCTTGCGGTTCTTGTGTCCTGTAATGACATCGCGTCATGTGGAATCAGACCCAGCGCGATGATGATGGTGATCATCGCGCCACAGGACGCCACGGCCGAGGATATCCAGCTTGTTGTCGACCAGGCCGTTTCAACAGCCCGGCGGATGAATGTCAGCATAGTGGGCGGGCATACGGAAGTCAGTACGGCGGTGACCCGCTTTGTTGTCTGTACTACGGCAATCGGCTTCACGTATGGCGGCCGGACGATTCAAGCCAGCGGCGGCCGGGCCGGGGATACCCTTTTGATGACAAAAACAGCCGGATTGGAAGGAACCGCGATTCTGGCGGCTGATTTGAGCAATCAACTGACTGGAGATCTCACCGAACAGGAATTGCGGACCGCACGGATGATGATTGAGCAGATCAGTGTTGTCGAGGAGGGGGCTCTGGGTGGCAACCAGAGCGTTCACGCGATGCATGACGCGACGGAGGGCGGCATTCTCGGTGCCTGCTGGGAAATGGCCCAGGCCAGCCGCCTCGGCTGTGTTGTTGACCCGACCCGTATTCCGGTCCATCAGGTGACCCGCAAGATCTGCCGTATTCTCTCACTGGATCCGCTGCGGCTGATTTCAAGCGGCAGCCTGCTGATCGCGACCGACCGGCCGGATGAACTGATCCGCGCGATGCGTGAGCGGGACATTGCCTGTACCGCGATCGGCCGTCTGACTGAAGACCCTTCCTGCCGTCTGCAGATTGAAGATGAGTTTGTCCCGATGATGCCACCGGACAGCGATGAGTTATATAAAGTCATCGACTGACGGCTTTTTTTGCGATAAACTGTTTCTGATATGTGTTTCGGACAACAAGGCCCGGACACAAATCTCAAGCATGAAATAACTGATTTATGAAGGAGCATTGATACATGAATTATGAGCATCTGGCCCAGACTGACCCGCAGATCTACCAGGCTGTGCGGTCGGAGATCCGCCGTCAGCAGGAAAAAATAGAGCTGATCGCGTCAGAGAATTTTGTCAGCGAAGCGGTCCTTGAAGCCGCCGGAACCCCCCTGACCAATAAATATGCCGAAGGCTACCCGGGCCGCCGCTATTATGGCGGCTGCGAATATGTCGATATCGCGGAAAACCTGGCGATTGAACGGGCGAAGCAGCTGTTTCCGGGTGCTGAACATGTCAATGTCCAACCTCATTCAGGCGCGCAGGCCAATACCGCGGTCTACTTCGCGATGCTTGAGCCGGGTGATACCATTCTCGGCCTGGATCTGGCCCATGGCGGTCATCTGACACATGGCATGTTCCGCAATGTCTCCGGCAAGACTTATCGGGCTGTCTCATACCAGGTTGATCCCGAAACGCATCGGATCAACTATGATCTGGTACGCGATAAAGCCCTGGCGGAACAGCCGAAAATGATCGTGGCCGGTGCGAGCGCCTATCCCCGGGTGATCGATTTCGCCCGCTTCCGGCAGATCGCCGATGAGGTCGGAGCGCTCCTGCTGGTCGATATGGCCCATATCGCCGGCCTGGTCGCGGCCGGACTGCACCCGAGTCCGCTGCCGTATGCCGATTTTGTCACGACGACCACCCACAAGACCCTGCGTGGTCCCCGCGGCGGCATGATTTTTTGCAGGGAAGCCTATGCGAAAGCGATTGATTCCGCCGTTTTCCCCGGACAGCAGGGAGGTCCCCTGATGCATATCATCGCGGCGAAAGCAGTTGCCTTTCTTGAAGCGCTGCAGCCTTCGTTCAAGGATTACCAGCAGCAGACCGTTCGCAATGCGGCGGCGCTGGCGGCTGGACTGAACCAACGCGGTTTTGATCTGATCTCCGGTGGTACCGATACTCATCTCATGCTGGTTGACCTGCGCAACACCGGTCTGACCGGTAAAGTGATGCAGCTTCGCCTGGAC
>RZZF01000061.1 GCA_009929975.1 Clostridia bacterium | reverse complement strand
CGCGAGTCACTCCACCGCCACACGCTGTTGGGCGGATCAGGCCAGACCGCGCTGCAGGAGGCGGTACGACTGCTGTCGGATCTGGCGGCGGCCGGTAATCCGGTCCACCGGATTGAGGCGATTGACATTTCCAATACAGGTGAACATGATCGTGCCGGCAGCCTGGTCGTTTTTCAGGATGGAAAACCACTGCGTCAGCAGTATCGCCATTTCCGCCTCAACAAAGAACAGGAGATTGATGATTACGCGGCCATGCAGGAAGTCCTGCGGCGGCGTCTGGCGCGGCTTGAAGACAGTGAATTCGGATCCATACCGGATCTAATCCTGCTGGATGGCGGGAAGGGACATGTGTCGGCCGGACAAAGTGTACTGAACGAACTGGGTCTGGCCATTCCGATGGCTGGCATGGTCAAGGATCAGCGCCACCGGACACGTGGTCTTGTAACGGCTGACGGGACGGTGATCGAACTGCGGGATCCGGCTGGTTCTGCATCTGAAAGCACTGATCTGCCTCTTTTGCTGGCGGATTCCTCAAATGACCAGACCGATTTATTGTCTGCGCCGCGAAGAATGTCGCTGCTCCGCCTCTTGACAGCTGTACAGGATGAGGCCCACCGATTCGCCGGATCGTATCGGAAAAAACTGCAGAATAAACGGGCGACCCGATTCACACTGGAAGGGATCAAGGGAATCGGTCCGGCCAGGCGCCGGGCGCTTCTCGAACAGTTTCAGACGATCCGGGCGATCTCCGAAGCCACTCTGGAAACGCTCGCCGACACGCCGGGACTCAGCCATGACGCGGCTGAAAATGTCTATCGACACTTCCATCCGGAGGAGAATTCATGAATTTATTCGCTCTTGCAGACCCGCATCTCGGCTTGACTGTTGATAAACCGATGCACATATTCGGAGCCCATTGGCAAAATCACGAGACATTACTTCGTGAAAACTGGCTCGACACCGTCGGGTTGGACGACACGGTTCTGATTGCCGGTGATATTTCCTGGGCCATGCATCTGCGTGAGGTCATTGCGGACCTTCGTTTTCTCGATCAGCTGCCGGGCGAAAAAATACTTCTGCGTGGTAATCATGATTACTGGTGGGCCTCTATGAATAAGCTGCAGGAGTTGTGTGAGCGCGAAGACTTCAGAAGCCTGCGCTTTCTGCGTAATAACAGCCTGCTGCTGCGGAATGGTGATGTCGTCTGCGGAACCCGCGGCTGGCTGCTGCCGGATGATCCGGAATTTTCGGCTGACGATCTGAAAATCTATCAGCGTGAGATCGGCCGGCTGGATCTGTCTCTGCAGGCAGCGTCAAAGATACGCCGCGAGGGCAGCCGGCTGATCGCCTGTCTGCATTATCCGCCCTTCAACCGTGAGTATCAGCCGAACGAGATTACCGACCGGCTCAGTGCTGCCAGCGCTGATCTGTGTGTCTATGGCCACATTCACGGAGAACGTGCCAGAAGCCGGCCGCCGGTTGTGATCGGACCGACGAAATATTATCTGACATCGGCAGACGCAATTGCCTTCAAACCCTTGCGGCTGTAGGATAAAATGGCTGATGCCCTTGCGTTGTCCTTCGACTTGTTATATAATCTATTAACTGCAATGTACCTGATTCGGGAAAGGAACCCATTATGGCATTAAGCATGACAGGATATGGCCGCGGAGAGGTCCTGCTGACCGACCGGCGTATGCTGGTTGAAATGAAATCAGTCAACAACCGTTACGCGGATTTTCAGATCAGGTTGCCCAGAGTACTGTCCTCACTGGAATCCAGCGTGCGGCAATACCTGACCCGACAGATCAGCCGCGGCAAGATTGATGTGTTCATCAATTTCACGAGTTTGGCGGCTCAGTCCAGCCAGATTATCTGCGATACGAACCTGGCCGCCGAATATGCCCGCGCTTTACAGCAGATCGGCGAAACCATCGGTACAGCCTGGACACCCGACGCGGAAGCGGTCGCCCGCTTTCCGGATGTTGTCAGGACTGAATCGACAGAAGTCGACGAAGATGAAATGTGGCAGCAGCTCCTGGAACCAGCGCTCAGTCAGGCACTCGACCATCTCATGTCGATGCGTCAGACTGAGGGTGAACGTCTGGCTGAAGACATTATAGCCCGCCTGGATCGTCTTCATGTCATGTGTCAGGAAATCAGTTTGCGGGCGCCTGAGGTGCCACTGGCCTGGCGTGAACGCCTGATGACCCGAATTGAGTCTTTACTCGGTGATAAGGCGGCGGAACTCTTTGATGAACAGCGTCTGGCCGCCGAGGTTGCTGTTTTTGCTGATAAAAGCGCGATCGATGAAGAACTTGTCCGCCTGGGCAGTCATCTCGAACAGTTTGCTTCGATTTTATCCTCCGATGGATCAATCGGCAAAAAACTTGATTTTCTGGTGCAGGAAATCAATCGCGAGATCAATACGATCGGATCAAAAGCGAACGATCTGCATCTGACGACTCAGGTTGTCGAGATGAAGAGCGAGCTCGAAAAAATCCGCGAACAGATCCAGAATATCGAATAGGAGCAGCTGATGATGAGTGACCCGACATTCATACCGATCGGTTTCGGTAATATGATATCAACGGCTCGGCTGATTGCCGTGGTCAATCCGGATTCATCGCCTGTACGGCGTCTGATTCAGGAATCCCGTGATCAGGGCCGCCTGATTGACGCCACTTCCGGGCGTAAAACCCGTTCGGTACTGCTCATGGACAGTGATCATCTGATTCTGTCTGCTCTGCCGGTTGAAGACATTGAAAAAGGCGCACAGGGAGATCAGAATGAATGACTATCCGCAACTGAAACGACGTGGACTGGCGGTCTGTGTGTCCGGTCCCTCCGGTGTTGGCAAAGGAACCGTGATCAATGAACTGCTGCGCCGGAATTCACGTGTCGCTCATTCTGTTTCACTGACGACACGTTCGCCGCGCCCGGGAGAACAGGAAGGCGTCGCTTACTATTTTACGGATAAGACTCATTTCGAATCGCTGATCGAAAATGGGCAGATTCTGGAGTACGACACCTATTGTGACAACTATTATGGAACACCGCGCGAAGCGCTGGAACAGAAAATCACCCAGGGAATTGATGTGGTTCTTGATATTACTGTACCCGGATCATTGTCTATCATGGAGCGATATCCGGAAGCCCTGACGCTGTTTCTCATGCCGCCCTCATTTTCGGAACTCGAACATCGATTGCGCCGCCGCGGAACGGAAGACGAATCCGTCATACTCAAGCGGCTGCAGAAAGCCCGAGACGAGATTCACATGGCCCATCTTTTCCAGTATGCGATTGTCAATGACAGCGTATCACAGGCCGTTGATCGGATCCTGCATATCATTGAGGCGGAACATTGCCGTTATATCCGCCAGTCAGGTATTGAGAAGATGATCCTGACCCGCTGACAACTGGCGCGATGTCCGTCAAACCGGCACTTAGGAAGACCCTGACCCGCTGAAAGCGATCAGATATAGAACAAGGAGGCTAACCAATGCTCGTTTATCCGGAACTAGAAAATCTGCTGCCGAAAGTTGACAATCGGTATACCCTCGCGATCACTGTCGCGAAACGTGTTCGTCAGCTTGTCAACGGCGCTCAGCCACTGATCAAATCCGACACCACCAATCTGGTCACCATGGCCTGCGAAGAACTGGCATCCGACCGGATCGCCTGTGTGCGGGGTCTGCTGAAACCACATATCCCGCTGCGCCCTGAGATTGAAGCGGCCAGAATGGCGGCACGGGCTGCCGAGGAACAGGCGAACATGGCGGACGCCGTTCGTGAAGCGCTTGATCAGACAGCCGGCATTGATACCAAGAACGCGGTTCAGCCGGATGATGTTCAGATTATCACGGAAGGCCTGATCAATCTGTCGGAGAACACAGAACTGCCGATTGGATCGGATGACGGGGATGATGTGGCTGAAGAACCATCAGGTGAAAGTGATGAGGAAACTGCTGTCAGCGAGGAGAATCAGTAAATGCAGGTTGAGAAAACGATGGAAAAAATCGTATCGCTGGCAAAGAAGCGTGGATTTGTTTTTCCTGGTTCTGAGATATATGGCGGTCTGGCCAACAGCTGGGACTATGGTCCGCTTGGCGTCGCACTCAAAAACAATGTGAAGCAGGCCTGGTGGCGCAAGTTCGTTCAGGAAAATCCCTATAATGTCGGGGTCGACTGTGCCATCCTGATGAATCCCCAGGTATGGGTTGCTTCGGGTCATGTCGGTGGATTCAGCGATCCTCTGATTGACTGCCGCAGCTGCAAGACACGGCTGCGTGCCGACCAGCTGATTGAACAGTACAATCAGGCGCACGCTATCGAGCTATCGGCCGAAGGCTGGTCGGATGATCAACTGATGGCCTATATTCATGAGAAGAACATTCCTTGTCCGGGATGCGGCAAACATGACTTTACTGATGTCAGGAAATTCAACTTGATGTTCAAGACATTCCAGGGCGTCACGGAAGACAGTCAGGCGGAAATATACCTGCGTCCGGAAACAGCTCAGGGAATTTTTGTCAATTTCCGCAATGTCCAGAGGACAACACGACGGAAGATCCCGTTCGGGATCGCCCAGATCGGCAAAGCCTTCCGCAATGAGATTACCCCCGGCAACTTTACCTTCCGGACCCGTGAATTTGAACAGATGGAACTGGAGTTCTTCTGTGAACCGGGAACTGATCTTGATTGGTTTGAGCACTGGCGCGGGTTCTGCTACCAGTGGCTGGTCGATCTCGGCATGAATGCCGAGTCAATCCGCACACGGGATCATGCGAAAGAAGAGCTGGCCTTTTACAGCAAAGCGACAACCGATTTTGAATTCCTTTTCCCCTTCGGCTGGGGTGAACTTTGGGGTATCGCTGACCGGACGGATTATGATCTGAAACAGCATATGGAGCACTCCCGCGATGACCTGATGTATTTTGATCCTGTCCGCAATGAAAAATATATCCCCTATGTCATAGAACCATCGCTCGGCGTCGACCGGGTCGCTCTTGCATTTCTCTGTGATGCCTATGATGAAGAAGAACTCGCGGAGGGCGATATTCGTACGGTTCTGCGTTTCGCTCCGGCGCTTGCACCCGTTAAAATTGCCGTTCTCCCTCTGTCGGCGAAATTGAAGGAACCGGCTGAGGCTGTCTGGAAACAGCTCAGCCGCTACTGGCAGACCGAGTATGATGACCGTCAATCGATCGGTAAACGCTATCGCCGGCAGGATGAGATCGGAACACCTTATTGCGTGACCTTCGATTTTGACTCGCTCGAAGACCAGGCTGTCACGATTCGTGAACGGGACAGCATGGAGCAGATCAGGGTTCCGATCGACCAGCTGATGACGTATTTTGATGGTAAATTCGATTTTTAACGATCAAAGCAAAGGCTTGAAACAATAAATGGAGGATGCGATATGAGCAAGTATGTTTACATGTTTTCTGAAGGCAACGCGCAGATGCGCGACCTGCTTGGAGGAAAGGGCGCGAATCTGGCGGAAATGACGGGCCTTGGCCTGCCGGTTCCGCGCGGCTTCACAATCTCAACTGAGGCCTGTACCCGTTATTATGAAGACGGGGAGACCATTTCAGCGGAAATCGAAGCGGAAATTTTTCAGACCCTGGCCAAGACTGAAGATATGATCGGCAAGAAGTTCGGAGATGTGAAAAATCCATATCTGGTCTCCGTCCGATCTGGGTCCAGAGCGTCAATGCCCGGCATGATGGATACGATTCTTAATCTCGGCCTGAATGACCAGGTGGTTGTCGGACTGTCGGAACTGACGGGGAATGCCCGGTTCGCCTACGACAGCTATCGCCGTTTCATCGCGATGTTCAGTGATGTCGTTATGGAAATTCCCAAACATCTTTTTGAAGACGAACTGGATCAGGTCAAGTCGTCGGTCGGTGCCAAACTGGACACCGATCTCGATGCCGATGCCATGCGGGAAGTCGTCAGACGATTCAAGGCAGTCTACAAAACCCAGAAACAGGTTGATTTCCCACAGGATCCTCGTGAACAGCTGATCGAGGCCGTCAAAGCTGTTTTCCGGTCATGGAATAACGAGCGTGCCATCGTCTACCGCCGGATGAACGACATTCCCGGCAGTTGGGGAACCGCCGTCAATATTCAGGAAATGGTCTATGGCAACATGGGCGAAACATCCGGAACCGGTGTCGCGTTTACCCGTAATCCCTCAACCGGTGAACGGAAATTATATGGTGAGTTCCTGATGAACGCACAGGGCGAAGATGTAGTGGCCGGTATCCGGACTCCGCAGACGATTGATCATCTGCGTGATGTCATGCCGGATGTCTATGAACAGTTCACCGTCATCGCGGATAAGCTGGAGCGTCATTACCGTGATATGCAGGACATGGAGTTTACCATTGAACGGGGTCAACTGTTCATGCTGCAGACACGAAATGGTAAGCGGACTGCTGCCGCCGCGCTGAAAGTCGCGGTTGATCTGGTTGAAGAAGGCATGATCAGCAAAGAGGAAGCCATTGCCAAAGTCGAGCCGCGTCAGCTTGATGCCCTTTTGCATCCGACCTTCAAGCCGTCTGCCGTCAAATCCGCCGTCAGCATTGCCAAGGGTCTGCCCGCTTCTCCGGGCGCGGCCAGTGGGCGAGTGTACTTCAGTGCGGATGACGCGACCGTTGCCAGTGAGCGCGGAGAGTCGGTCATTCTCGTGCGCCAGGAGACTTCACCGGAAGATATACAGGGAATGAATGTCGCAAAGGGTATTCTGACAGGGCGTGGCGGCATGACGTCGCATGCGGCTGTTGTTGCCCGCGGTATGGGGAAATGTTGTGTCTCAGGCTGTTCCGAGTTATCCATCCGCGAAAAAGACGGCTATTTCATGAGTGAAGACGGCCGCCGTTTCAATGAAGGTGACTGGATTTCACTGGATGGCTCAACCGGACTTGTCTATGAAGGCGCGATTGAATCGATCGACGCAGAATTATCCGGTGACTTCGCGACCATGATGGCCTGGGCGGATGAGGTTCGCACATTGAAGATCCGCACCAACGCGGACACCGTCCGTGACGCGGAAAAAGCCGTCGAACTCGGCGCCGAGGGTATCGGCCTGTGCCGGACTGAGCACATGTTCTTTGAACCGGATCGTATCTTCGCCTTCCGTCAGATGATCGTGGCGAAAACGGAAGTGGCCCGCCGCACGGCGCTGGAAAAAATCCTGCCGATGCAGCGCGAAGATTTCGTTGGCCTGTTCAAGGCGATGGCTGACCGTCCCGTGACGATCCGCCTGCTGGATCCGCCGCTGCACGAATTCCTGCCGAATACACCGGAAGAAATTGATCATCTGGCAAGTGAACTCAATATGAGTTCCGAAGCGCTGAGCCGTCTGATCGCGGATCTGCATGAGACAAATCCGATGATGGGGCATCGTGGCTGCCGTCTGGCGGTCTCCTATCCGGAAATTGCTGAAATGCAGACCCGTGCGATCATTGAAGCCGCGATTGAGGTCAACAGCCAGAACATGAACGTGATTCCAGAAATCATGATTCCGCTCGTCTGTGATGTGAAGGAACTGAAATTCGTCAAATCAGTGATTGTCCGGACCGCGGATCAGATCATCGCTGAAGCCGGCGTGGAATTGAAGTACCTTGTCGGTACCATGATCGAAATTCCCCGTGCCGCGCTGACCGCCGATGAGATTGCCGAAGAGGCTGAATTCTTCAGTTTCGGTACGAATGATCTGACGCAGATGACCTATGGCCTGTCACGTGATGACGCCGGACGTATTCTGGACACCTATTACAGCCGGAATATTTTTGAAAGTGATCCGACGGCCCGTCTGGATCTGGTCGGTGTCGGCAAGCTGATGAAGATTGCCAGCGAAAGTGGCCGGGCCAGCCGTCCGAACATCAAACTCGGCATCTGCGGTGAGCATGGCGGAGATCCCGCTTCCATCACCTTCTGCCATAGCTTGAATTTCGACTATGTCTCCTGTTCTCCGTTCCGTGTGCCGATCGCCCGTCTGGCTGCCGCCCAGGCGGCTCTGGCGGATGCCGATCTCTCCGGACAGAAATAACTTGACATCAGATCAGTCAGTTCAGCGGTCCCGCTCTGTCATGGAGTCGGGGCCGCTTTTTCTTGAAAAAAGGAGGCCCGGCCGGGCCTCCTGACTGATTTGATTGTGGAATTTGAGCGGTATGCTCAAGCTTGTGTATAAAGCTTGCGGAAATCACCCGGCGTTATTTTCTCAATCCGTTTGAAGATATAGCAAAAATAGCTGACATCCTCAAATCCATTGTGATGAGCGACATCGCGAATGGCAAGAGACGGCTGAGTGAGCAGAAGATCCTTGCTCTTCTGGATTCTCAGGAGATTGATATATTCAAAGATTCGCGTATTCATATTCTTTCTGAACAAGGTACAGAGGTGCTGTGGTGTCACATCCATTATCTCTGACAACTGCTTGAGCGTAATTGACTCGCTGTAATGCTCCTCAATATAATCAAGAATCGGTGTCAGCCGGTTGTAGCGGGAATCCATACTGCCGGTGCTGCCGGCTGATATCAGTTTGTACAGATTGGTAACAAATGCATAGGCCAGTGCTGAGATATCCAGGCC
>RZZF01000060.1 GCA_009929975.1 Clostridia bacterium | reverse complement strand
GTCACAGACTGATCCCGAACAAAACAAAAAGCCGCAGATGAATAGAAAAAACAACCGGACAGATGTCCGGTCATTATTCTCATTCTGCAGCTGGAACGACAGGGTATATTCATTGAGCACTCCCGCCGATGACTGTTCAGGTCACCTTATTCCTCCTGTATTCTGACACAGGCAGCAGGGAGATGCAAGCGTCATGGCTGAACGCGATTGGTGATCATCTCGGTTAGAATATCTTCGCTGCCATCACCATATCCGACAGCGTAATCCGCGACATCGCCCTGGTCGAAAAGCACGAAGAGCGGGATCGATTGAACACCGTAATCCCTGGCAATGACCTGGGCGTTATCCACATCAACCTTGACAACACGGGCTTGTCCGGCAAAGGTCTGCGGCAATGTGTCGATGAAAGGGGCGGCGGTCCTGCACGGGCCGCACCACGCGGCCCAGAAGTCGACGAAAACAGGAAGTTCTGAATCCGCCAGAAGTTGATTGAAGTCGCTGACCGGCAGTGCCCTGAGCTCACCATCCTGGAATACAAGCTCAACAACCGGGCCCTTCCCTTCCAGACTGCCATCCTCAGCCGCCTGATCTTTCTGGCCCAAAACCAGAACTAGTACAATGACCAGAGCAATCAAGGCGACACTCGCGCCGATCCAGATACGTTTTGTTCGATCGATCATTTTCGACCTCCTGTCTCACTACATCAATCGTCAATTGAGCGCAGTCTATCATACCCGCGGAAAGCCGACTGTAATGCAGGTCACAGAAAAAAGCCGGCAGCACGCTGCCGGCCTCTCTCGTGTTCACCGTCGTGCCGGTCAGATGTTCCGCTTGATTTTTTTTGAGGTCGTCTTGGCGAATTCTGTCGTCCGCAGCGTAAAAGACCGGATATACTTGTACGGCGCCAGCTGATGATTGATATCGCGGACTTCTTCGGCAATCAATGTCCTTACCTGATCAGCGGCCGGATCAGCCACATTGATTTTTGCCTCAACCGCTTCCATGTTCGGGAAAATTTCCGCCGCGACCACCGTCTCACCGTCTTCATCCTGGATGCCGGTCACGAGACATTCCTGGATATAATCGCTGCGATTCAGCAGAAACTCAATTTCCTCCGGGAAAATATTTTTGCCGTTTTTCGTCACGATCACATTTTTCTTGCGTCCCGTGATGATGACAAAGCCATCGACATCAATATAGCCGAGATCGCCCGTATGGAAGAAACCTTCTTCGTCGATGGCCTCCCGCGTGGCCTCTTCATTCTCGAAATAGCCGAGCATGATATTGGGCCCGCGGCCGACAATTTCACCAATGCCGTTCTCATCATGATCGATAATCTTCATATCAACACCGGGCAGCGGCAATCCGGCAGCTTCATTCTTGAAATCAATATCACGGTTCAGGGCGAGAATCGGCGCGCATTCAGTCAGGCCATATCCCTGGATACAATCGAGTCCAAGATCTTGCAGCCCTGTCATGATCTGCGGGTCGATCGCCGCGCCACCGGAGATCAGCAGCCGGAGATGGCCGCCGAATGTTTCATGAATTCTGGAAAAAAGACTGCGGCGCTTATCAATTCCCAGTTTCCGCATCAAGCGGCTCAAGGCCAACCCAAACCGGAATTTCCTGGCCAGCGCCGGATCAGCCGTTGCCGATTTCATGATCCGCTTGTGGAAAAGCTCCAGCATCAGCGGCACAACAAGAAGAATGGTCGCTTTTGCCTCCTGCAGATTTTTCGTGATATGGCGCAGTCCTTCACAGACCGCGACCGTCGCGCCCCGATAGACCGGGCAGAGAAAACCGCAGGTGCATTCATAGGTATGGTGAAGGGGCAGAACAGAAAGAAAGACATCATCCGCGACGATTTTGGTCATCTGGCACATACCTTCCAGATTGGAACAGATATTCTTGTGCGACAGCATGACCGCTTTGGATTTCGCGGTGGTACCCGAGGTGAACAGGAGAACGCTGAGGATATCCGGATTGATTTCAGCGTCAATAAACGTGTTGTCACCGCCCTGCAGCGCCGCGGCTCCGGCCTCCAGCCAGTTCCAGAAACTGTCCGCGCCCGCTTCAGCATCCGGCTCATCCATACACACCAGATGATGAAGGGCCGGCAGATCCTTGCGAACAGCCGCGACGACATTACGTTTTGATGACGCGTAAACAAGAACCTGCGCGCCAGAACGCTGCAGGAGACTGGCGATCTCATTGGGAGGGAGTTCCTTGTCAAGCGGTACGATCACTCCGACACCATTGGTGGTTGCCAGATAGGTCACATACCATTCATAGCGGGTCTCGGCCAGGATCGCGACACGCAGTCCCTCAATCCCCAGCTGCTTCAACCGGGTTCCGAAGGCATCGATATCCTGACTGAACTGGCGATAGCTCACCGGCTGGTAAGCATCATTCTGGCCCGCGGGTTGAATCCGTGTGGCCCGCGGATCCTTGACCAGAAAAACGGGTTTATCGGCATGGGTCTGAGCACTCTTGCGCACCATGTCACGCAGGTCCCTGATCGGTACAACATCATATAGCGCAATGTTCTTCATGTGATCCTCCGTTTTGATCCGTCATCCGGATCATGCTGCCTGAGCATGAGGCATACCCGCTGCAAATTGTTCTGCATGTGTCAATTATAACGAAATCGCCCCGCATGACCAGCCGATTTCCCGAGATGATCAGAAATCATTCAATCCCGATGGCCGGTAAGTCAACGATAACATATAATAATGCTATCTGAAAATATAAATCGTGCCAAACAGAGGTGAGCCTATGACTAATCTTCAACTGACCCCGCAAGAGCGTTATGCACTGTGGACCAGCGATCCATATTTTGATCCTGCCTTGCAGGCTGAACTGCGGGCACTGCTGGCATTCCCCAAAGAGATCGCCGAGCGTTTCAACGGCTGGCCGACCTTCGGTACCGGTGGTATGCGCGGCCAACTTGGTGCCGGAGAGAGCAGAATCAACGCGGTAACGGTCGCGCTGGCCACACGGGGACTGGCCCGGACGATCCGTTCGCGGCCTGCTGGCGCCCGGCCCCGCGGTGTTGTGATCGCCTTTGATACCCGACTGCAGGGTGCCTGGCTGGCAGAGATTGCTGCGGCCTGCCTGATCAGTCAGGATATTCCTGTTTTTTTCTCGGAAACATGCCGGCCGGTTCCGATCCTGTCTTTCGCGGTCCGCCATCTGCAGGCAGATGCGGGCATCATGATCACCGCGAGCCATAATCCGGCACAGTATAACGGCTATAAGGTGTACGGAGCTGATGGCGGGCAGATTACACTTGATACCGCCGGGCAGATCATGCAGGCGATGCAGTCCGTCAGTGATCCACGGACGATGGGGCGCGTCGATCCGGCCGCGGCCCGCCGTTCTCCGCTCTGGCAGGTGCTGCCGGAATCCGTTGACGCTGCCTACCTTGATTATCTGAGCAAGACACAGATCCGACCGGAAAATCTGCAGTCAACTGATCTGAATGTCGTCTATACCCCGCTGCACGGAACCGGTGCGCTCTATGTTGAGAAAATTCTGCGTGCCGCCGGCATCAGCCAGATCAGAACCGTTCAGGAACAGGCCATTCCGGACCCGTTTTTCAGTACGGTATTCATGCCCAATCCCGAATCGCCTGAAGCCTTTGCCAAGGCGGTCAGCCTGGCGGAATCTGTCCAGGCGGATCTGGCGGTCGCGACCGATCCCGACAGTGACCGGGTCGGTGTCTTCGCCCGCGCCGCATCAGGTCAATATCAGGCCCTTAGCGGCAATCAGATCGGACTGCTGCTGATGGAGTATATTCTACGTTCCCGTCATGATCTCCGGCAGCTCCCGGACGATGCGTTCTGTGTGACAACCCGTGTTTCAACACGGCTCGCTGAACGTGTCGCTGAGACGTATCAGACGGAACTGCAGGAAACGCTGACCGGTTTCAAATACATCGGTGAACGGATTCAATGGTTTGACGAAGAGGCCGGGCAGACCTTCTGCTTCGGTTTCGAGGAAAGTTTCGGTTATCTGGCAGGCACCTTGGTCCGGGACAAGGACGCGCTGCAGGCGCTGCTGCTGATCTGTGAACTGGCCGCCGAGGCGAAAGCGAAGGGACAGTCTTTGATTGATCGGCTGGATTCCCTGTATCAACACTATGGCTACGCGGCGGAAAAAACGGTTTCCATCGAGTTCAGCGGCCTTGATGGCCTGCAGGAACAGCGATCTGTCATGACCGCGCTGCGACAGCGGCTGACCACCGGTGAAGCTTCGCTGATCGGCGGGCAGACCGCCCGTTCCTGGCAGGATTACCAGAAGCCGAACGAACCGGAGTATCACAACGGCGCACACAATCCCCGCTACCTGCCGCCGGCTGACATGCTCTATTGGGAGATGGGCGGAGAACTCGGTCTTGACTGGATCTGCATCCGGCCGTCAGGAACTGAGCCCAAACTAAAAATTTATCTGGGCGCTTATGCCGGCGATCCTGCCCGGGCGGCTGACCATCTGGCACATTTGTTGGACGGCATGACGGAACTGATTCTATCCTGCCGCTGAGCCGTACGGCTCAGGCCAGTTCGCGGCGCAGCTGGTCAATCAGGCGGCGCAGCGCCTGCCGGCCGGCTGCGTCGTGTTTGTAGACACCGGCATCGTCCAGAACCCGGCCGAATTTCGCGGCAACACCCTGACGAACGATCCGGCGGGCAGCCACCGCATCAGGCTGTTTGCCGTGGACTGCCAGTAATTCACCGGCCCAGGCCTGATGCATTTCAGCGACTTCAGACGGCTGGTCCTGCACATACAGTTCAACCTGCCCGAGTTCATCAACCAGTCGCGGCGGCAGCACGGCCAATCCCATTACTTCAATCAGCCCGATATTTTCCTTCTTGATATGATGAACATCGGCATGCGGGTGGAAAATACCCAGAGGATGCTCATCACTCTGGCGATTATTACGCAGAACCAGATCAAGCTCATATTCGTCATCCTGGCGGCGGGCGATCGGTGTCACCGTATTATGCGGTGTCCCGCCGCTATGCGACAGAATATCAACGTCAGGATCAGACCATTGGCGCCAGATCCGGGTGATCTGATCAGCCGCCTCGATCAGTTGTGCCGGCTGACGCCCGCGCAGCCGCAGAACCGTCATCGGCCAATGAACCACACCACAATGCAGATCAGAGAAACCGTCCAGCGTAAATTTCTGTTCAATCGGTGCCCGCGCCATCGCGAATGTATAGCATCCGCCCTGATAATGGTCATGCGTGAGAATCGACCCGCCGACAATCGGCAGATCCGCATTCGATCCAATGAAATAATGCGGAAACAGACGCACAAACTGCAGCAGGCGCTCGAAGGTCATGCGGTCGATCAGCATGTCACGATGCTCTTGTGAGAGCACAATGCAGTGCTCCTGATAGTATACGTAGGGTGAATACTGCAGGTACCATGGTTCACGGCCAAGTTCAAGCCGGATCAGACGGTGGCTGGCTCTGGCCGGATATCCGATGCGGCCGCCGTATCCTTCGTTCTCGGCACAGAGCAGACAAGCCGGATAGCCCGTGCTGCGCTGTTGGCGGGCCGCTGCGATGTCCCGCGGATTCTTCTCAGGTTTAGACAGGTTGATGGTGATATCCATCTCACCATAGGGCGTGACTGACTTCCAGGATATATTTCTGGCGATCTGCCGGGTCTGGATATAATTGCTGCTTTGGCTGACCCGGTAAAACCAGTCGGTCGCCTGCTGCGGATCCTTCTCCCACTGCTGCCAGAAATAGCGATTGATCTGCGACGGCTTATCCATCAGTTGGTCCATCAGCCCGGCGGTCAGTTGATCACGCAGGTCGAGCAGGTCGTCGATCAGTCCGCGGCTGACCGCGTCATCAGCCAGATTTTCCAGCAATTCGGGGATTGACGGCCCGTCCAGGTGTTTGACCGCATCAGCGATTGCCTGACGAAGCGGTGAGACGGTTGACTCGACCTGCAGTCGGTCAGCCAGCCGGTTATAGGCATAGACATCATCATCCGGCTCAATCAAACCGGCTGCGATCGACTGTGCGATCAGTAAAATAATCGATTGCTCGGAATTATTCATCAAATAATCCTCCCGTCAGGTTTTTCGCCCTGGTTTACCTGAAGTTTATCACAGCCTGATACCCTGAAACCAGCCTGCAGCGGGTGGATTATCTAACCGTCATGGTCGCGGCGCTGATAGAGCCTTCGCATCACCGCGATCAGGAGCGTGAGCGCGGCGCAGATCGCGATGAATGGCCATGGATTCTCCCGGGCCTCCGCTGCTCGCATCGACAGCTGGACATAAAGAACCGTACCCGGAAGCATACCGATCAGACTGCCCAGCGCATAGTCCCGATAACGGATGCGCGTCAGGCCGGAAATGTAATTGATCAGATTATAGGGAATGATCAGGCTCAGCCTGAGCAGCAGCATGGTGACAAAACCACGTTGGTCAAGCCGCTGGGTCAGCTGGCTGGACAGGCGATTGAGGTGAATCACCCGCTCAACGGCCTGGCGGCCGAGAAGCCGGCCGACCCAGAAAGTCAGTTGAGCACCGATGTTGATGCCGATGGTCAGGAAGATCACAGCGTTGGTGAAGCCGAATATCGGGCCTGCCAGCAGCGCAAAGAACAGAGTCGGAATTCCCAGTATGGATGCCAGCACCAGAATAAGAATGAACAGATAGGGGGCAGAAGGATTTGTCGCTGTCACATCGAGATCCGTCAGCATGAGGCGAAGATCAAACCAGTTGAAAATGGCGGCCAGGATGAGAAAGATCGCCAACAGCGATAACAGGACTGGCTTCCACCAGCGTTGAAGCAGTTGTACCGGGGTTGATCGATCGTGTACAGACATAACTGCCTCCGTCAACAACGATCAGTAGGGTCTCGTTTTACGGTTCCGCTGCACCGCCCGCCGATACAGCACGATGACAAGAATCAGTGCGATGACCAGTAAAACACTGACAGCACGCCATGGTTCCTGCCGGACCATCTGCCAGAGCCGGCCGGACATCGTTCGCTCAGCGGCTGATGGTGCCGGTTGGTTCTCCGTCATCTCATCAGTTTCAGTGGCTGGCGGTTCAGTGGAATCCGGCGCTGTCGTGGACGGCGCGGGTTCCGTGGTCGTCTCAGGTTCAGGTGTCGGTGCTGCTGTCGGCTGCGCCGCCGATTCAAGCGGGAGCGATGCCACCGAAGCGGCCTCATTGAGCAATGTGCTTGCGGTTTGATAGAGAACAGCCCGCGGCTCATCGACGGAAACTCCGAACAGCAGAAGAATGATCTCCCGATCATCCCAGCTTTCAGCTGACAGCACCAGGCAATATCCGGACGCCCGTGTCGTTCCGGTCTTGATTCCGGTGAACGAACGGTAGTACGGCGATGACAGCGCGGTTTCACCATAGGTCATGAATTGATTGGAATTCTGCATCATCGCCCAGCCGTCCCAGGGGTGCAGATCGGTCGGCGGCATGGAAAACAGCCGCGTACCAACAACATCGCGGAACGCCTCATATTCCATCGCGGCCTGCACCAGTCGGAACATATCAGACGCGGTTGTCTTGTGATTATCATCGGACAGACCGCTGGCATTCATGAAATGACTGGAAGCCATGCCAAGTTCAGCGGCTTTCGCGTTCATCAACTCAGCGAACTGAGCCTCGGTTCCGGCGACCGCCTCCGCGGCGATCCGTGCCGCGTCATTGCCGGACGAGAGCATCATGGCATAAAAAACGTCATGAAGCATCACGGTTTCGCCGGCAATAAAACCGGTCTTTGCCATGTCGTAATCCAGTGTCGTCGCGTATTCCGACACGATGACGGATTCGTCCATCCGGCCGGATTCCAGCAGCAGGAGCGCGGTCATGATTTTTGTTGTACTGGCCGGAAAGATCAACGTATCCGTTTCATGGCTGAGCAGTACGTCACCGCTGTTCAGATCAGCTGCCAGCCAGGCGCCGGCCTTCAGTTCTGACATGGGCGGCCAATTCAGATCAACCTCTGGATGAGGTGCCGACGCGGCCGGCCCAGCCAGAAGACTGCCCGCCAGCAGTACTGCCAACAGCAGACCTGTCATCCATCGTTTGTTCTGAAACGTCTTCATCGGACATCTCCATCCCGGCAGACTGACGCGGACGCGAACAGAACCAGCCCGGGTATTGACTGCGGCCAAGGCCTCATACAGCCAGCAGCTTCTCCGTCTCCGCTCCCGGCTGAGCCTGATACAGCCGACTGTACAGTCCGCCGCTGCGGAGCAGTTCATCATGTCGTCCCTGCTCGACGACACGGCCCTGGTCGAGGACCAGAATCCGGTCCGCTTTGCGCACGGTTGAGAGGCGGTGCGCGATGACCAGAAGTGTCCGGCTGCCGACCAGAGACTGAATGGCTTTCTGGATCTCAGCTTCTGTCTCGCCATCGACTGAAGCGGTCGCCTCATCAAGAATCAGGACCGGACTGTTGCGCAGCACCGCACGCGCGATGGACAGACGCTGCTTCTGGCCACCGGATAACCGGACACCGCGCTCTCCGACCATCGTTTGATACCCTTGTGGCAGTTGGCTGATAAAATCATGCGCGTAGGCAATCTTCGCTGCGGAGACAACATCCTCATGCGTCGCGCCATCCAGGCC
>RZZF01000059.1 GCA_009929975.1 Clostridia bacterium | reverse complement strand
ATCCTTATCTGCTCAACCGGTATCGGCATGTCGATGATCGCCAATCGCTACCCGGGAGTCAGGGCTTCACTATGCAAATCGACGTATGACGCGCGAATGACACGGGAACATAATGATGCCAATATATTATGCCTAGGTGGCAAGACCACCGGTGAGTTTGAGGCGATCGATATCGTTCAAACCTGGCTGATTACACCATTTCAAGGTGGACGTCATACGATTTCCCTGGATCTGATCAAGGAAGCGGAAGCGGACATGATCCGCCCCGGACGGATCTGGAATCCCGGCATTCCCACGGAAGATGCTTAGGGCTGTCGTCCAGTCCACTGATAAAAAGATAGTATATGAATCAGACGAAATGCAAGGCAACCGGGAGGTATAAAATGAATAATCCGACTCTTTTTGATCGTGTATACGGCTGTATGCTGGGTGGCCTGATCGGTGATGCGATGGGTGCGCCGGTAGAAAATTGGCACTACAGGGACATTGCGGCAAAACATGGTGTTCTATCAACTTTTTCAGGTGACGGAACCGATGACTCCGCTGTGAAGTTCATTATTTACCAAAGCCTGATTGAAAATGACGGGTATATCACCGCCGATGAGTTAGCCGCTTCGTTTTTGCATAACCCACAGTTTTACAACCTGTTCTATATTCCTGTGCGGAATATGTATCATAAGATCAAAGACCACCTGGCATTACCCATTGACGCCGGTAATGGCAATATGCAGTCATCGAGCTCAGCCATGGCGATCTCGCCGATCGGTATCATCAACGCGTGTCATCCGCGGCAGGCGGCCATCGAAGCCTTCGATGCCGCCTCATTAGTTCATTCCGGCATGACCGGATTTTGTCGGGATGGCGCTTGTGCCATCGCGGCAGCGATCGCGCAATCCATGGTTCCGCAAACCACAGTCGACGAGGTCATTGACGCTGCGACACGGTATCTGCACCAGACAAGCTCCCGTATCATGATCGACCAGATCCACACGGTGATGGATCTCGCCCGCCGATCAGCCGGTTATGAGCATTTCAGAGAGCAGTTCTATGAACAGAACCTGTGTGATGTGATTTGCGATTCACGCGAGACCATTCCGGCCACCCTCGCGATCTTCTATCTTTCAGACGGTGATCCGGAACGCTGCATCGTCAACGCGGCGAATTTCGGTCGGGATGCCGATACGATTGCCAGTATGGTCGGAGCGATTGCCGGAGCCTATCGTGGTGTTGAAGGGCTGAATCAATCCTGGGTTGAACAGATCGAACAAGGCGCCAGCAAGCAAAAGGAGATGGCGGTGAACCTGGTTGGTATCATCGAAAAACGCAAGCGCCAGCTGAAGTCGATTGTTGATCATTTATCATCCATGTAAAAACCGAACATCCATTGACGAAACAGGAGGCTGCCATGCAGACTGATCCAGCAAAAATCCTTTCATCGATCGAGGCCGTCATCCGGCACGGCCCTTATCGGGACGACTGGGCATCGCTTGCCCGCCACCCGATTCCTTCCTGGTATCAGAACGCCAAGTTCGGTATCTTCATCCACTGGGGCGTGTACAGTGTGCCGGCTTTTGGCAATGAGTGGTACCCGCGGAACATGTACATTGCAGGCAGTCCGGAATACGATCATCATATAAAAACCTATGGACCGCACAAATCATTTGGCTACGCTGACTTTATCCCGATGTTCAAGGCGGAGCGTTTCGATGCCGATCAGTGGGCGGACCTTTTCGCGGCAGCCGGTGCCCGTTACGTGATGCCGGTGGCTGAGCATCATGACGGATTCCAGATGTATGACAGCTGTTTGTCTGACTGGAACGCGGTCAAAATGGGTCCGCGCAGGGATATTCTCGGTCTGCTCAAGACCGCGGTTGAAGCCCGGGGCATGAAGCTTTGCGCTTCGAGCCATCGTGCGGAGAACTACTGGTTTTACAACGGCGCCCGCCGTTTCGACTCCGGTCTTCAGAACATGACCGTTCAGGAACCCTATGGCTACGCGTCTGCGGCTATCGACCAGGACGAAACACAGGACATTGAGTCACAGGGGCCGAATCGTGAACATCTGGAGAACTGGCTCATCCGGACCTGCGAAATCATTGACCGGTATCAACCGAAAGTCCTCTGGTTTGACTGGTGGATCCAGAACCGGGCCTTCAAGCCCTGGCTGAAAAAGCTGGCGGCCTATTACTATAACCGGGCCGCCGAATGGGGCGAGGAAGTCGCGATCAATTACAAGCATGATGCCTTTGCCTATGGTACGGCTGTGTTTGATATCGAACGCGGCCAGCTGAGCGGCATCCGGCGCCAGTTCTGGCAGACCGATACAGCGGTCGCGAGAAACTCCTGGTGCTATACCGATCATAATGAATTCAAGGCACCGGCGGATCTGGTCTGTGATCTGGTGGATATCGTCAGCAAGAACGGCTGTCTGCTGCTGAACATCGGGCCGAAATCCGACGGTACGATCTGTGGGGAGGACCGGGAGGTTTTGCTTGGGATCGGCGAATGGCTCAAGACGAATGGCGAGGCGATCTACGACAGCACGACCTGGGTCGTTTTCGGTGAAGGCTCAACCAATGTTCAGGAGGGCTCGTTTACCGATGGCAGCCGTATCGTCTATACCTCAGACGATATCCGTTTTACGTGCAGAACACCGTATCTGTACGCGACGGTGCTCCGCTGGCCGGATGACGGCCGCGTCTGTATCCGCTCACTGAAAAAAGGCAGCCCGATCTTCAACGGCGCGGTGACGGCCATTGATGTTCTGGGCCATGACCAGCAAGTTTCATGGCAAAAGACCATTGACGGCCTGGAGATTGAGACCGGTCTGGTGCTTCAGACCGACTATCCGGTCTGCCTCAGGCTGACCATCGACTGACTGGAAAATCAACCATCCGGAGGCGACCGATCATGATCATGACGCGTACACTCAGAGGCGGACAACCGATTCCCGCCATTGGTCTTGGCACATTCGGCTCGGATCGCTATGATCCGCAGGTTGTGTCTGAAGCCGTCCACCAGGGAATTGAACGGGGCTATCGTTTCATCGACTGTGCTTCCGTTTATGGCAACGAAGCGCAAATCGGCGGCATTCTCCATTCTGTCCGTCAGGACGGTGTGGCTCGCGAGGCCCTGTTTATCACCTCCAAAGTCTGGAACGACAGCCATGCTCCGGCCGATGTCCGACTCTCCTGCGCACGGACTTTGAAGGACTTGCAGCTGGATGAACTGGATCTTTATCTGGTGCACTGGCCGTTTCGCAATTTCCATCCGCGGGGCGCCGCTCCGGACTATCACAACCCGGATGCGACCCCCTATCAACATGAGGCCTATATGGAGACCTGGTATCAGATGGAACGGCTGCAGAAAGCCGGCCTGGTCCGCCAGATCGGGACCTCGAATATGACGGTGGCCAAAATGAGACAACTGGTGCGCGACTGCACGGTGATGCCGGCCGCCAATGAGATGGAGCTGCACCCGACCTTCCAGCAGCCTGCTCTCTTCGATTACTGCCTTGAACAGGGGATTCAGCCGATCGGGTTTTCACCGCTCGGGTCTCCGTCCCGGCCGCAGCGTGACCGCACACCGGAGGATATCGCCGACATGGATCATCCCGTAATCCGGGACATCGCACAGCGAAATCAGCTGCACCCGGCGCAGGTCTGTCTCAAATGGGCCGTCCAGCGAGGCCAGATTCCCATCCCGTTTTCCGTCAAACCGGCTCAGCTTCAATCTAATCTGGACGCGGTCAGCCGGGATCCGCTCAGTGATGTAGACATGGCAGCGATCGCCGCGATTGACAGCGGCAACCGTCTGATCAAGGGACAGGTCTTTCTCTGGCAAGGGGCCAGCGCTTGGACCGATCTCTGGGATGGCGAATCCGACTGAGCCGTCTGGATCAAGTGCAGAAAATAATTATTAGTTTGAGTATCAAAACATCTTCGATTGTGATATGGTTTTCATGATGACGTGAAGTCATGTGAAGGAGATTGTGATGAATATACCAAAACTCAATATAGCCGGATTGACGGCTGCTCTGCCGATCATTCAGGGCGGTATGGCTGTCCGGATCTCAACATCGGGACTGGCGGCCGCAGTCGCGAATGAACAGGGGATCGGAGTCATTGCCGGAACCGGGATGACACCGGATGAACTGAAAAAAGAAATCCGCCTGGCCCGGCGTCTCAGTGATGGAATCATCGGAGTCAATGTCTTGTTCGCGGTCAGTAATTTCGCGGAACTGGTCAAAGCCGCGATCGCGGAGAAAATTGATCTGGTCATATCCGGCGCCGGATTTTCGCGTGATATGTTCGGCTGGGGACGTGAGAGCCATACGCCGATCGTGCCGGTGGTCTCAACAGATCGTCTGGCAATTCTTGCCGAGAAAATGGGGGCGGCGGCCGTTGTCGTTGAAGGGAAAGAAGCCGGCGGCCACCTGGGAACGGATCAGCCGATGGTGGATATTCTTCCAGCTGTAAGGCGGGCAGTCAGCATTCCGGTCATTGCTGCCGGAGGCATCATGGATGGCTATGAAATTGCCCGGGCGATCAGGCTGGGCGCGGATGGTGTGCAGATGGGAACACGATTCGCAGCCAGTCTGGAATCCAACGCGTCAGACAGTTTTAAGCAACAGTATGTTGCCGCAGGTCCCGGGGATGTCACACTGATTCACAGCCCGGTCGGTCTGCCCGGGCAGGCCCTGCGCAATGGTTTTGTTGAAATGATTGAGAAGGCTGGATTCAAAGACCTCACTCCCTGTGATCAATGTCTCAAACGGTGCAATCATGTTTTTTGCATCATGAACGCGCTCATTAACGCCTGCCGTGGCGGTCAAGCGGAGAAAGCCCTGGTCTTCTGTGGCGACCAGGTCCATCGGGTCAGTGAGATTCTACCCGTTCGCGAAATCATCAGCCGTCTGAAACAGGAACTTGCCCTGGCTTGAGACGCAGCGATATGACGTTGTTCTTTTGACTGGATCAGCCCTTCAGCGTAAAATACAGATAACAGCCCTGTGCCTGAAACCGTTTGATTTTCAGGGCTGACCGGATGAAAATCCGTATGCAGAGAGAGGAGTGTCATCTGTGATGAAACATCCGACGCCCTTCTGTTATCATGCCCCATCCGACCAGGATCAGACCGCTGAGCGGATCCCGGTCAATACGTTTCCCTGGCTGTGCCATTACCGTCCTCAGACCTTCGCGTCGCTTCGCTTGCGCGATGACCGTCTCGTTATCAGCATGACCACGGATGAATGGCCGCTGCGTGCTGTTGTAACGTCGCCGAACGGTCCGGTCTATACTGACAGCTGTATGGAGTTTTTCCTGATGCCGGCACCACGACTGTCAAGAGCATATGTGAATTTTGAAATCAATCCATGGGGTGTCCCGCTCATTGAGATTGGAGATCAGCGTGAAAATCGAAAACGTCTGATTATTCCCGAGTACCGCAGCCTGCTGTCACTGTCCTCACGGATTGATCGTGACGGTTGGACACTCGCTTATCAGATCCCCCTGTCTTTCCTCAAAGGCCTGGTCGGAGATTTTGATCTTGAGCGTGGTGATGAGATGAGAGCTAATTTCTACAAATGCGGCGACAGTACGGAACATCCGCATTATGGCTGCTGGGCGACGATTGATCGTCCGACCCCGAATTTTCATGTTCCGGAATCGTTCGGAACGCTGGTGATCGATTAAATCAAGCAGCGGCGGTTGACCCGGTCAATCAGCGAGGAGGCCAGTCATGTCTTTTATCAATATGTTGACGGAAAATTCCTTTACACTGGTTGCCAGTCTGCCTGAGAATAACCTGGAACTGGCAAAGGCGGCGATTGACGGCGGCGCTCAGGCGATCAAGGTGCATATCAATGTCTGGCATCGGGCCAGCGGCCACACATTCGGTTCATTTTCAGATAATCGGCCGTTTCTCGAGTCACTGATCGGTTTATGCGGCCACATCCCGGTCGGTCTGGTCTGCGGCGGGGAAGACGCGTTCATCAGCGAACAGGAACTGCGGCAGCTGGAGCAGATCGGCCTGGGCTTTTACTCATCCTATGTCAATCATCTGCCGCCATTCATGCTGCGTACCGAAGGTATCACAAAAATGGTGGCCATCAATGATCGCTATACCGCTGATATTGTCACAGGACTGGAGCTGTTAGGTGTTGATGTGCTGGAAGGTTCCATCCAGCCAGGTGATGAATATGGCCGGCCGCTCAGTACAGAAGATCTGATTCGCTACCGGAATCTGGCCGGCTTGTCGAATCTCCCGCTGTTGATTCCGACACAGAAAATAATTGAACCGGAACAGGTGGGCGATCTTTACCATGTCGGCGCGAAAGCGATCATGATCGGTGCCATTGTCATGGGACAGAAACCGGCGGCAGATCAGGTCAGGCAGGCATGTGAGAAATACAGAAACGCGATTGAACGGCTGTAAACAAAGCGAAAGGATACAGCATGGAACATGATAAGCAATACGATGTCATTGTCATCGGCGGCGGTCCGTCAGGTTCTCTCGCGGCCTGGGCGGCAGCCAGAATGGGTGCCGCGACCCTGCTGATTGATGAAGGTGCGTATCTGGGCGGAATGCTGACAAAATCAGGTGTCGGCCCCCAGATGAGTTATCACGCCGGCACAACACAAGTCGTTCGCGGGCTCCCCGAGCGTCTGATCCGGAAAATGTCAGACGCCGGTTTCAGTCCGGGTCATTTCATCGATCCGGTGGGATTTGCGTCGTCCATCACACCGTTTGATCCGGAAGGCCTGAAAATTATCTGGGAGCAATCGCTGCTCGACGACGGTGTTGAGTTACTCTATTACACCAGATTGATTGATTGCCACACGACAGACGAGACCATCAAGTCAATCACGGTACTGGGCAGGGAAGGGCCGTTTACGCTGAAAGCCAAGGTCTATGTTGATGCCTGCGGGGCGGATCTGGCGGCCAGGTCCGGCTGTACCATTCTGTACGGGCGTGCCGGGGATGGATTGGCTCAGCCGATGACGATGAACCTACGTGTCGCCGGAGTAGACCGGGACGCGCTGATTGATTTTATTCAGTCAGATCCGGATGATTTTCATCCACACACACCGGTGGATCAGCTGCGGGAACTGCCCCGGCTGGCGGTATCCGGAGCTTATTCCGTCATACGTAAAGCAAAAGCCGCCGGTGATTTTCCGATCGACCGGGACATGGTTCTCGCGTTTGAGACCAATCGGCGGGGCGAGTTCATCATCAATATGTCTCGTGTTACACGCAAGTCTTCGCTGATTTCATCTGAGATGACCCGGGCGGAAATCGAAGGCCGCCAACAAGCCTGGCAGCTGATCCGCTTTCTCAACCATTATGTCGGCGGTTTCGAACAGGCTTACCTGCTATCAACCGGGCCTCAGATCGGTATCCGCGAAGGCCGTCGCATCCAGGCCGTCTATCAACTCAAACCGCATGATCTGGTCACCAACCGCGTTTTTTCTGATACGATTGCCTGCGGAGGTTATCCGATCGATATCCATTCACCGGATGGCGCGGTGACCTCATATGAATATCTCAGGGAAGGCAGCTGGTATGGCATTCCGTATCGTTCACTGATCAGTCCTGAGGTCCGCAACTTGCTTGTCGCCGGCCGTTCACTCGGTGCTGACCATGAAGCACTCGCGGCTGTCCGGGTCAGCCCGATCCTTGAAGCGGTCGGCCAGGCAGCCGGGACGGCCGCGGCGCTAGCCGCCATTGAGTCTTGTCCGGACACGCGTCGTGTTGATATCGAAACACTGCGATCGGCTTTGAAACGGGAAGGGGTGTTTCTTGAAAATTACCCCCTTGAAATCAGAAAAAGCAATTGATGCGATGGTTATTCCGCACCCGGATTGTTATAATATTAATGACCGTTTGATGTGACTCAAGAACAACCGAACAGGTGTAGTCGGAGGCCGTCATATGTCCGAGGATCGCGTTGATTCAACCTTTCATGCTATTGCAACCGAGCAAGTCAACCCCAGAACATTAACGATCGATCAGCTGTCGACAATCGACATGCTGACCTTGATCAATCAAGAAGATGCCGGCGTCGCGCCTGCCGTCGCGGCTGAGCTTCCTTCGATTGCCCGAGCTGTTGACGAGATCGCGCAGCGAATGCGAAATGGTGGCCGGCTGGTCTACTGCGGAGCTGGAACATCGGGCCGGCTCGGTGTACTGGACGCATCAGAATGTCCGCCCACTTTTGGTGTTGAGCCGGGGCGTGTGATCGGGGTGATCGCCGGGGGCGCAGAGGCCCTGGTCAAGGCTCAGGAGGGTGCGGAGGATAACCGCGAACTTGGCCATGGCCAGATGTCTCCGTGGGAAATGGTCTAGTGTGCCTGCCCTTGGGCGGAACTCGGCCGAGCTTCAACCTGTTGAAACGTGATTCTACCCGAATGCCAGCTTTGCCGCTACGCGGTCTCTAGCGGGGGGGGCACGAACCCGACCGGTCCGGCAAGCCACGCGTCGCGCGGAAACAAAACGGCGATGAATCGCCGTACTCCAGAATTCTACGCGCGGCTGAGGCGGGTCGCGGCGATCCAGAGGACGACCATCACGAGGCCGACCAGGGCCAGGGCGATGATGCAGTAGTGGATCAGGCCGAAGCGAAGTTGCTGAAGCGTGCGGCCGATGGCTTCGTCGTACGC
>RZZF01000058.1 GCA_009929975.1 Clostridia bacterium | reverse complement strand
GCATTTCTTCTTCGGCGCGGTCACCCGCCGCGATCTGTACTATCTCGATGAATTTGCCGAGCTTGACCAGAAGCATGCCAACTTCCATTTCTATCCCGCGCTGTCAGCCCCGGCTCCTGAAGATGACTGGCAAGGTGAAGTGGGCCTGATCACGGAAGTCGTCGACCGGCATGTCGCGGACGGAGAAGACAAGGAAGCGTACTTGTGCGGCAGCCCGGGCATGATCAATGCCTGTCTCAATGTCCTCGGTAAAAAAGGAATCAGCGAGGATCTTATTTTCTACGACAAGTTCTGATGCCGGACAGATGAGCCGGGATCGCAGCTGACGGGAGGTCAGATCATGAAACAGAATCCGCAGATGGCGAAAATTCAGGAAAACATGCAGCCCGGTACGCTTTCCGCAGAAGGGTTTCTCGGAGAAGACCGGCGCAGTTTATCGGATATTCTGCTGGCTGACAGCCAGATTGTTCAAAAAAACGGCCAGACCCACCAGTCGATCGCGGATCAGATGCGCCGTCTGACGGAGGCGGGCAAACCCGAACTGGGCCGTCCGCTGCGGCTCGGTCAGTTCGAGGTAACGGTAGAAGATCATCGCGGCCGCTTGCCCTGTCCGTTCCGTGATCGTTACGGCGCGGAAAAGCGCATCACGACCGCGAAGCACCTGGCGACCGGCCAGACATTGACCTGGACGGACCTGCATATCCATATGATCGAAGCCCATGGCTTTTATGAAGGCCTTGGTTCGAAATTCCGCCTCGATCCGGAACGACTGATCGAATTTTTCTTTTCCGGTTGAATCTGCCCTGAACCCGGTCAGGTGCTTTCGCCGCTACAGCTGGCGGATCAGATCCAGCAGCTGAGCATGCAGCTTTGGCCCGGCAGCCAGAACACTGTCGGGCTTTTTCAGTGACACCGGCTCATTGTGCCAGTTGCTGAGAATGCCGCCGGCTTCCCTGATCAGCAGACTGCCGGCCGCGTAGTCCCAGGGCTGCAGCGTGAGTTCAAAAAATCCGCTCAGCCGGCCACAGGCGACATAAGCGAGATCGAGGACCGCGGAGCCGGTCCGGCGGATCTCGAAAGAACGCAGAAAAACGGTTTGCAGCAAACGGAAGGTGATGTCGGCCTGGCTCCGGTCATAGGGAGTTGTGCCGAATCCGATCAGTGCCTGCCGCAGATCAGATGGATCAGCCGCCTGGATGATCTGACCGTTCAGTCTGGCGCCGCCGCCTTCACAGGCGCTGAACATTTCGTCCAGATACGGATTATAGATAGCCGCGAGCTGGACGCGCCCGTCCAGCCAGAGCGCCAGAGATACAGCCGAGTGCTGCAGCTGGAACATCAGATTGGTCGTACCGTCCACGGGATCGAGAATCCACGCCGCATGGTCCGGATCAAAGAGATGGTCATCTGATTCCTCACTGACCAGCGGTATCTGCGGCGTCAGGCGCTGCAGTTCGGTCTGGATATAGGCCTGTACGGCATAATCCGTCGCGGTGACGTAATTGGCGGTCCCTTCCTTGGCCTGGCGGTTCTGCCCGGCCTGCCGGCCGGTCAGCAGATGCCCGGCCTGGCGGACCATGGGGATGATCTGTTCTGACAGTGATTCAATCTTCATGGGTTCTCCTGATTCAGCGGTTTGTTCGATCAGGGCAGTTCATTGCCCGCGGCCAGATACAGCTCATACCATTCCTGGCGGGTCAGGGCGACATTTGATGCTTTGGCGATATCGCGCAGCCGTTCAGGATTCATCGTACCGACAATGACCTGAATGCGGGCCGGATGGCGCAGAATCCAGGCGATCGCGACCGCGGTGGCGGTCACTTCACGCTCTGAGGCGATCCGGTCGAGTACCGTGTTCAGTTTCGCGAAGCGGGGATGACCGATGAAGACACCCTCGAAAAATCCGAACTGCATCGGTGACCAGGCCTGGATGGTGATATCCTTCAAGCGGCAGTAATCAAGAATGCTGCCGTCACGGACAACAGAGCGGTCGATTTCCATGTTGACATTGAGCCCGGCATCAATCATGCCGGTATTGGTCAGGCTGAGCTGGAGCTGGTTGGCGATGATCCGCTGTCCCAGATAACGGTTAAGCAGTTCGATCTGCATCGGATTCTGGTTGCTGACACCGAAATGGCGGACCTTGCCGCTGCTGTGCAGACGGGAGAAGGCCTCCGCGACTTCTTCCGGCTCAACCAGGGTATCCGGACGATGCAGCAGCAGAACATCCAGATAATCAGTCTTCAGACGCTGCAGGATACCGTCGACAGAGGACAGGATATGATCCCGGGAAAAATCAAACGATCCCTTGCGGATCCCGCATTTGGACTGAAGCAGCAGGTTTTCACGGACAGAAGGGTTCATGCCGATCGCTTCGGCAAAAATAGATTCGGACTGTCCGCCGCCGTAAATGTCCGCGTGGTCGAAGAAATCGATGCCTTCCTCCAGTGCGGTTTCGATCATGGTCCGGGCTTTCAGGGGAGAAAGATCGGCCATGCGCATGCAGCCGAGTGAAATTTCAGACGCGTTCAGCGCGCCGGCGCCAAGGGCTATTTTTTTCATCGTAAGACTCCTTTCACCGGCCGGATCGCCGGTTCGGTTCTGTCTTTATCATAGCACAGACCGTATGGCCGGTCGCTGGTAAAACCGCTATAATATGAGTAGTTTATCCGGAAAGGAGAACCGACGCGATGTCCTGTCTTGGTAATTTGCTCTGGATCGTTCTGGGTGGGTTTGTCCTCTCGGCTGCCTGGCTGCTGGCCGGACTTCTCTGCTGCCTGACGATCATCGGCATCCCGCTTGGTCTGCAGTGCTTCAAATTTGCCGAACTGGCGCTGGCTCCGTTCGGCCGCGATATTGTCTATCAGAGAACCGGCGCGATCTCGCTGCTGGCCAATCTTCTCTGGCTCCTGCTGCTCGGCCTGCCGCTGGCCGGGCTGGCCGCCGCGCTCGGACTGGCTTTGTGCCTGACAATCGTCGGTATACCTTTTGGCCTGCAGTTTTTCAAATTCGCCCAGCTGGCTCTGATGCCCTTCGGAGCGGCTATTATCTGAGAGGTGCCCGATGCTTGACAAGACCATTCCTTTCTACAGTTTGATTATGGAGACGGAATATCCGGATGAGTATCCCCGTTTTGACTTGCCGGACGGCTTTTCATTTGTCTTGTGGGAGCCCGGTCTGGAAACAGAATGGGCCCGCATCCATACCGATCTCGGCCAGTTCAAGAGCATAGAAGAAGGTGAAAAGGTCTTCGCGGGGGAATTTCTCGACCGGCCGGAACTGGCCCGGAAACGCTGCTTCTTCGTTATGGCAGCAAACGGCGCTGTCGTGGCGACCGCGTCACTCTGGGACGGCGATCTGTTCGGACCGATCCTGCCGCGGATCCATTGGGTCGCGGTCGCGCCTGCCTGGCAGGGATATGGTCTGGCCAAGGCCCTGCTCAGTCATCTGTTCGATTTATTCCAGGCTGTTGAGGCCGGCCATTATCTTTATCTGGTCACCCAGACCTGGAGCTTCAAAGCCATCCATCTCTATCAGCGCTTCGGTTTTCGACCGTACCGCGGTCCGCGCCCGCAAAATTCAACCAATGTAAATTTCACGGAAGACAACATAAAAGCCTGGGATCTGGTCGGGGAGCGGCTGAAACAGGACCGCACCTGATCGTGACGTCTCTGACCCTGTCGGCGTGATCAGCGGGCGGCCGGCCTGGATGCCTGCCGTTTCTGCCACAGATAGCCGAAGATCAGGCAAAACAGGGCGATCAGCAGAGGGACCCATACCGGAAGCGCGGGAAATCCCCGGATCCGGCTGAGAACCCATCCATGCGGTGAATACTGGCCGATCAGGCGCAGGAGTTTTCCCGGCAGCTGGAAGAAGCTGCCGCCGGCGATAGCCAGCACCAGCAGAATCAGCAAAGAAACGAACAGGCGCACCCCGCGCGCGATCAGCTGGAACGGCTGGCTGATTCCCAGCATCAGGATGAGAAAGACGGTCAGCAGACCGACTGTCTCAACGCGGAGCGGCAGCTTCATGATGCCTGCCATGACCGTGCTGTAGAGAAGAATCTGGGCGAACCCGACCAGCAGCAAGGCGCACTGCGTGGCGATATAGTCGGCCAGCAGACCGCTGTGCGTGGTAGAAAGTCGCCGTCTCAAGTCATCTCCGGCCAGAACGAGACCGCCGAGGACGGCATAAATCGAGAGGAAAAACACCTCCATCGAATCATCGGTGACAACATAGGTGAGCACCGGGACCGGCTGGACTTCGCCGATATAGGTCATGTTCAGCCTGGCGTCCCCGGCCGCGTAAGCGTCCATTGATGCCTGCAGACCGGCCGCCAGATCAGGCGGCTGGATCATGTCAAGCTGCTGGTATCGCTGAGACAGCCGTTCCGTGATCAGGGCATGGGCATGCGCTGGCAGAACCGCTGCCGCGACAGCCTCTTCGATGATGGTGACCGTCAGAGACCGGCTGGCGGGTTCCAGCAGAAGGTCAACGTCATCCAGTCCGGCGAGATGGTCTGCGTATCCCTTGCGGATTGTCAGGAGTCCGTCAATCTGCTGTTGATCGAGCAGTCGCCGGGGATGGTCAGATGAGTGGAGGCGCAGAGAGTCATTGGCTGCCAGCCGGTTGATCAGATTCTGGCTGGCAGGGCTTTGGTCCTCGTCGATAACCGCCAATTCGACAACCGGAGACCGGTTGGCCAGATTCGCGGTTCCGGCGATTGAGCCAAGAAGCAGCGGCAGCAGGAAAAGGGCCAGCAGCCAGCCGCGCATCGCGAGCAGGTCGAGCAGTTTAGTGGTGAAAATCAGCCATGCGCGTGACATTCAGCCCTCCCTAGGCACGGTCCGGCCGGATCTGCGAAAGTCCCCAGACCGCGGCGGATTCATAGAACAGCAGCAGGCCGCCCAGCCACAGCCAGGCCATTGGCGGACTGGCGGTACCGGTCAATTGGTTGTAGATAAGCTGGCGGCTCCAGTAGGCGGGAGAAAGATGCCCTGCGATATTGAGCCAGCCGGGCAGCAGCGATTCCGGATAGATACAGCCGCCGGCCAGCAGGAGAAAAATCAACAGCAGCCAGGCAGCCAGCAGGGTCCCGTCTCCGGGAGGTGAAAGGCTGGCCAGGCCGATCATCAGAGCGGCGGTCGCGGTTCCGGCCAGAAGCAGAATCAATCCGGTCAGCGGCCACGGTTTGAGCGCCATCATATTCGACAGGATCAGGAGAAAAGGCAGCAGCAGCGCCGCTGTCAGCAGCATCAGCATTGACTGCCGGGCCAGGGCGGACTGCCATGGCCGGATCCCTGCGAGCGTCAGTCGTACATGAAGCCCGCTTTCCTTTTCCTGACGGATCTGCGGCAGCAAAAGCAGGCTGCACAGCATGGCCAGCAGCGTCGCCAGAGAACTGATCACCTGGGGGACGGTCCGCAGGCGCTGGCTGTCAAGTGTACTGATCACTGACTTGCGGCCGACCAGGCGGAATGCCAAGGTCACCGCGACCGCCTCGATCTGCTGCCACAACTCAGCCGGATCATCATAGAGCGGTTCGGCACCGGCCTGATAGGTATAGATGGCGGATTGGATACCGACAACACTTTCCGCGGCATTATTGAGCATGCGGGTCAGTATCGCCGCTTCAGACGGCATGCTTTCATTCAGATAGATAGTCAGCCCGGACGCGCTGAGCCGCTGGCGGGTTGCCTCGTAGAACTGGTCAGGGATATAGAGGATCAGCAGGATCTCGCCTCGTTCAAGCCGGGCGGCGGCTTCGTCCATACTTTCAGTAAACAGCGTGTCGACGGCCTCCAGGCTGCGGAACTGATCGATGAGCGTATAGGAGATCACACTCTGGTCAAGATCAACGATTGAGAGGCTGACCGGTTCAAACAGAGCCGGCCGGCCGCTCTCAGTGTCTTCCGGGGCCGACAGCGAAAGAAACAGCAGCGCGCTGATCAGCAGGATACTGATCAGAAGTGTCAGCGTCTGCCAGTTGAGAAGTTCTTGCCAGTAGAAGCGGATCAGCCTAGTCAGCATCAAGATCGGCCTCCAGAATCCGACCGTCACTGAGCGTGACGATCCGGTCACAGATCCTTTCCAGTTCGTGTTCGTAATGGTTGATCATCAGGATCATGCAGCCTTGCTCACGCAGCCGGGCGAGGCTGTCCAGAATCGCGTCGCGGCTTTCACTGTCGATCCCCGCGGTCGGTTCATCCAGCAGAATCAGACGCGGCTGGCCGACCAGTCCGGCGGCAAGATTGGCTCGTCGGGCCATCCCGCCGGAACAACGGCTGACCGGTTTATCGAGAACATCGTGGATCCGTGCCAGCTCAACCACACGCTGAACAGCCTGCCGGCGCTGGACGCGGGTCCGGTTTCCGGCCAGAGCGGCCCAGAACAGGAGGTTGCGGCGTACCGAGAGACGGGGTGAGAGCGCGATATTCTGGGGAACATATCCGATGACAGAGCGATAGGGTCTGTGCTGGCTGACCGGAACACCGAACAAGGAGATCTCACCGCGGTCAGCCGGCATGATCGAGGCGATGAGATTCAGCAGCGTTGTCTTGCCCACACCGTTCGCGCCGCACAGGCCCAGAATCTCTCCGGGCCTGAGCTGAAGTGAAACACCTCTGAGTACCTGCTCGCGGCGGTAGGCTTTCCAGACATCCCGCACCACCAGCCGGTCATCGGCCTGTGCGGTGACCCGCTTATTCACCCTCTCCCGACGGCATCAGGCCAAGCTGTTGGGCGATTCGCATCAATTCGGTCATGGCGTTCTCATCAATCAGACCGGCCAGTCCTTCACTGTCACTGATGCTGACCAGCTGATCCGTGCTGAAGGTCGGGAATGTGACTTCAGCGGCGTTGATTTCCTGGTAGCCGAGCCGCATGTCCATCAGATCCTGGATGCCGATGTTCATCGTCACCCGTTCACCCTCACGGCTGGCCTGATAGCTGAGCGCAACCGGTTCATCATCATGAAGTGTCAGGTCGAAATCGCCGAGGATATACGTCCTGCTGCCGATCCTGGCCTGTTCATAGCCGCTGTAGTTGATATCCATCAAGGTTGACTCGCTGTCACTGATCGTGATGGTTCCGGACCTGGTTTCACGATTTTCATCCCAGGTAAAGAGATTCTGGTAGGTGATGCCATCACCTTCGCTGTCCAGGCGCAGTAAAACCGCGCCGTCATCGTCCTTCTCCGGCTGATATTGCTCAATCTGCAGTACGGTGAGGCCGCTGTCATCAACGATCTGGAAATCCCGGCCATAGACGCGGTCTGACGGATCGACATAGATGGACTGAACGATGGTGAAGGGCTCTCGGTCAGGGTCCTCCGCTTCAATTTCCGCGAGCAGCACATCGATGGTCTGCTGCCATTCAGCCAGCGTCATCTCGGGAACAACCACCTCACCGAATTCGTCATCGTCCAGCATGCCGGAATTCAGCCCGGCACTCATTTTTCCGATTTCGGATACCATGCGGAACATGATCTCATCATCCCGCAGGGTGAGAAGAATCTGCTCGATCATTTTACGTGCGTTCTCATCACCGATCGTCATCGTAAAGCGGTCATATTTCTGCGAGACAGAACCGACTTCCAGTGTCTGCCCCTTGTCATACGTCACAGAATCGATATGGTCGAGCATGATGTCGATATAGGCATGCAGGGAACCGGCCAGCTGTAATTCGCTGACACCCAGGTCAAAATTAAGCAGGCTGTCGGCCAGGCCCAGCGCCTCGCCGGTATCCTGCGGATCAATCCCCATTTGGGCGGAATAATCGTCCATCATCTCCCGCGGTATCATGACATAGCGGCTGATGATGCCGGGCAAGCCGAGAATCAATCGTTCCGGGTCATAATATCCTTCGAGGGTCAGCAGCGGCTCTGTTCCGGTCAGCAGGTCAATGGCGGCGAAATAGCGGGGTGACGTGCCCACGCGATCATAGAGGAGACGGCCCTGGATATCAAGGCTTTCCAGGGTTGCCTGCATGACTGGATCCATACCGGACATGTTATCGGGCCAGTCAAGGCTCAGACTGAAATCGTGGCCGCCGGCCGGCGGGGCTTCAGCCCGGCTGCCCAGTTCGGTCATCTGGCGGGCCATCTCGCTGGCGTCCTCTTTCAGCTGCATGGTTTCGATTCTCAGATAAGTCGCCTTATTGCCGAGAATCAACCGGCGGATCTCCCGGCCGAACAGCGCATAGGCGCCAGCGGCTGCCAGGGCAAGAACCAGAATGATGATCAGGGCGATCAGAGGCCCCTTTTTCTTTTTCCGCGGCGGCGGAATACCCGGCCCATAAGAGGGCGGCGGTGCCCAGCCCCCATTTTGCGGCGGCGGCGCATATGATCGCTGCTGCGGCACTGGCTGAGCGGTCGATGGCGGGACCCAGCCGCCGGACGCAGGTCTGGCCTGTGCTGCCACCGGAGGCGGAATGACCACACCTGCCGGACCCTGTGCGGAGGGCTCACGTCGTGTCTTTCGCCCACAGGACGGGCAGAACTGCGCATTGGGTGAGAGTTTGTAGCCGCAGCCGGGACAGAAGGCCGGTCCGGCGGGCGCTGCCGTCTCCTGTTTGGCTGTTATCTCCAGAGCTTCAGGCGCTGTGTCCACATCAGCGGATTCGAGCGGCGGAGCAGCGATCGCGGACGGAAACGGCCCAATTTCACTTTCATCTTCCTGTGGTTC
>RZZF01000354.1 GCA_009929975.1 Clostridia bacterium | reverse complement strand
GTTATCCACTGAAAATCGTCTCTTTTACACGCCTCAGCCCAG
Organism: Clostridia bacterium; assembly: GCA_009929975.1. Classification (GTDB taxonomy): domain Bacteria; phylum Bacillota; class Clostridia; order Saccharofermentanales; family UBA5734; genus SLHU01. The sequence goes on along the minus strand of RZZF01000354.1, from coordinate 1,749 downwards.
TATTCATGAGGGTTTCCGCTCTTTTGTAGCCTAAAACCCTGTAGTGGCACACCTGTGGATATCTTTTCTGTTTTAAAGGTATCCAATAGGTGATAAAGTCATGGCATGTACGTCAAAGTCACCAAATCCGGCCCTCGCAAGTATGTGCAACTCGTTGAAGCCTATCGAGACGAGAACGGCCGCCCAAAACAACGCACGATTGCGACCCTCGGCCGTCTCGACAAGCTCGGTGATGAGCTGGAGTCCGTGGTCGAAGGTCTGTGCCGGATTACCGGGCGATCGCTGCCGGATAAGCCCGCCGTCAGCTTTGAGTCATCTCGTGCCCTGGGTGATGTCTGGGCACTGACTCAGCTCTGGAATGCTCTCGGCTTTGAACAGCTGCGTAAGGCTTTCCGTGGCACGCGTCACAGCATCCAGATCGAAGCCTTGATCCGCATTATGGTCATGAATCGCCTGACCTCGCCCGACTCCAAGCTGGGCGTGCTGCGCTGGCTGGAGACTGTATGTGTTCCCGGCGTTGGTAGTATCAAAAAAGTTGACCATCAGCATCTGTTGCGGGCAATGGATGCGCTCAATACCCAACGTGATGCCGTCAATGACAAAGTCACTGAACTGCTTCGTCCGCTGATCGATCAGGAGCTGTCAGTCGTCTTCTACGACATGACCACCATCCGTGCCGAAGGCTTGACCGAGCAGGACGAAGAACTCAGGCAGTACGGGCGTTCCAAGGACGGCGGCATCCGTCGTCAGGTCATGTTGGGCATGGTTCAGACGGCCGAAGGACTGCCGCTGTATCACGAGGTGTTTGAAGGCAACACCGCAGAAGTTAAAACGCTTCAGCCCACCCTGAAAACGATCATTGAGCGCTTCCCGGTTAAGCGCATTGTCGTGGTTGCAGACCGTGGGTTACTGTCGGTCGACAACCTGGATGAGCTGAAGCAGATGACGCTGCCGAACGGTCAACCGGTTGAGTTTATTCTGGCGGTTCCCGGGCGTCGTTATAGTGACTTCGAACCGATCCTGGAGCCGTTGCAGCGCACGGTTTTTGACGCCGCCGACGCGGAAGTGATCACAGAGACTCAGTGGCAGGAGCAGCGCCTGATCGTAGCCCACGATCCCGTACGTGCCGCCGATGAAACCGCGGCCCGTGATGCCAGAATCAACGCGATCGAAGAGGAAGCACAGCGCCTGACCGAGAAGCTTATCCGGCAGGATGAAGGCAAGACCACACGCGGACGCAAACTGTCTGATGGCGGCGCAACAGCCCGTTTATACAAAGAGGTCAGCGAATCCTCGTTGGCCAAAATCGTGCGTATTGACCTGAAAAGTGAGTTGTTCAGCTACGATATTGACGAAAAAGCCCTGAAACGTGCGCGCCTGATGGATGGCAAGCTTCTGCTGGTCACCAACGTCAAGGATCTATCACCAACAGAGGTGGTCAAACACTACAAATCACTGGCAGACATCGAGCGAGGCTTCAAGGCGCTGAAATCGGATATCGAAATCGGCCCTGTGTACCACCGGCTGCCAGAGCGGATCAGAGCCCATGCCATGATCTGCTTTATTGCTTTGGTTCTGCACCGCGTGATGCGGATGCGTTTAAAGGCAGCAGGCTCTGAACACTCACCCATGCGGGCACTGGAGCAGCTGCGGCGTATCCAGTATCACCAGGCCACACTCGGTGGCAGCACCGTGACAGGTGTGTCCAGCATGAGCCGTGAGCAGCTGGATATCTTCAAGGCTCTTAGC
>RZZF01000353.1 GCA_009929975.1 Clostridia bacterium | reverse complement strand
CACCAAAGGCGTCTTTCGCGGCAGTCGCCGCGCCCATCATATAGGTACAGGCCGCACAGGTTGCGGAGTCCAGGGTAAACACTTCAACCAGCGGTTTATTCAGCCGGGAATAATCGGGCAGATCAACGGCCTCGCTGCTGTCGTCATCAGCCTCGTGATAATCACGCAGAATCACACGGACCTCATCTTCATGCAGGACCGCCTGCGTCACACCGACCACATTTTCGACGGGGACATCATAGGGCATATCACAGCCTGGTGACAAAATGAAGTTGTCACGTGATTCCAGATGGTCAAAAATATCAACGACCGCTTTCATGTTGCTCTGCTGCGTTCCGAGCAGCATGACGGAGGTCAAGGGGATATTGCCGCCCATGGCGATGTTATAACGGTCGCTGATTGTCTTGGCTGTCCGCAGGTCGACATTCTCATCCACCGCGATGCTGTCTGGTCCAGTCTGGCACATCACCTCAATATTGCGGGTGGCATCGCCGCAAACAAAGAAAGAAGAAAAGACACCGAGTGAACGGATGGTGTCAAAGAGCTGGTGGAAGACGGGAGACATGAACTGCTCAAAATGACTGGCGGAAATCTGTGAGATCAGGGGGTCTACGACCGCGATCACATCCATGCCGGCCTCGACGTACAGGCGGGCGATGGCTTCGCCGACCTCACGGCAATAGTTCAGCAGCCCCGCGACAAAATCCTCGTCATCATACAGATCCATAAAAATATCATTGCCGCGCAGATGCGAGGCGAGGGTGAACGGTCCGCAGATCAAGCCATACAACGCGGTCGTTTCGCCCACCGCTGTCTTCATGCGGCGCATCGCGTCCAGGACAACCGGCAGACGGCCGCTGTTCGCGTCAGGAATGGTGCAGCGGCAGGGTATGACCGGATCCTGTTCCAGTGGATGCGACAACACCGATGGGGGTCCGTTTTTGACCCAGCGCAGTTCACACCCCAGGCATTCAGCTTCCAGCTGCAGATCGAAAACGACCGGCTGACCATGGGGTTTATACAGGCGATTGACTTCGAGAAGGGACTGAACCAGTTTATCCGCGTCGGTCAGAACCTCCGTCGCGTCATATCCGGCGAGAAATCCGGCGTGGACGCCGGCAAACGGAACCCAGGGCACCTGACTGACTGTTTCATGACGCAATACCGCGAATAATGTCTCTTTTGGATTCATCATCAATGACCTCCCATACGCTCTACAGCCAGTTTATCGTGGGAAGCCGGCGAACGGATGGCCGTTCATGCGGAAAACTGGGACAATCTGGTGATTGGCTGATCGGCTCCTGCCGGTCCTGCAGCCGGCAGAGCCTGAGAGACTCAGCCGGAGCGGTAGCGATTGGGACTGATGCCGTTGATTTTACGAAAAACACGGGTGAAATAGCCGGCATCTTCATAGCCGACGCGTGAAGCGATCTCGCGAATATGAAGAGTTGTCGTCCGCAGCAGCTCTCTGGCCTTTTCCATCCGCACGCGTGTCACGTACTCCAGAAAGGTCATCCCCAGTTCGTCGCGAAACAGATGACTGAGATAGTGCGGGCTGATCGGAATCCGGGACGCCGCGGTCTCCAGCGTCAGGAGTGTGGCGTACTGGTCGTGAATATAGTCGATGACACCGGCCAGATAGCGTGTCGACTTGAGATGCTGGGTGATGCTGACCGCTTCCGTCAATGTGTCGGACAATCGGGTCACCCAGGCGAAGAGATCTTCAAAGCGGTGATGCTTTTCCAGTTCACTGAGAAAATTATACTGGTCGCCAAGCAGCTGTGGCAGCGCGAGACCACTATCCACCGC
>RZZF01000352.1 GCA_009929975.1 Clostridia bacterium | reverse complement strand
CACCAGTACGGCGGTGTCGTACCGGAAATCGCGTCGCGCATGCATGTCGAGGCGATCATCCCGGTGATCGATCAGGCACTGGAACAGGCCGGGATCCGCCTGGATGACCTGACCGCGATCGGTGTGACACAGGGCCCCGGTCTGGTCGGCGCGCTGCTGGTCGGTCTCAATGCCGCCAAGGGGCTGGCGTTCATGAGTGGCAAGCCGTTGATCGCCGTGCAGCATATCGCCGGTCATATCGCGGCCAATTATTTGGCCGATCCGGCACTTGAACCGCCTTTTCTCTGTCTGGTGGTTTCCGGTGCGCACAGCCACCTCGTCCGTGTACGTGAGGATGGCTACGAGGTGCTGGCCCGTACGCGTGACGACGCGGCCGGCGAAGCGTTTGACAAAATCTCCCGCGCGCTCGGCCTCGGTTATCCCGGTGGTCCGCTGATCGACAAAGCCTCACAGGGCGGCCGGACTGACGCGATCACGCTGCCGCGCACCCATTTTACTGACAGCCTCGACTTTTCCTTCAGCGGTCTGAAAACCGCGGCGCTCAACCAGTTGAACAAACTGCGCCAGCAGGCTGATCTGCAGGGCGTCACCTGGCAGGATCTCGTACCGCTCAAGGACTTCGCCGCCAGCTATCAGCAGGCCATTGTCGAGGTGCTGGTTGACCATACGATGGAAGCGGTGCGCCAGAGCGGCGAGCGTCAGTTGGCCCTGGCCGGCGGGGTGGCCGCCAACCGGCAGCTGCGCGACACGCTGCGGACCGCGGCTGAGCGGGAAGGCATCCGCCTGACAGTTCCGCCGCTTGAACTGTGTACCGATAACGCCGCGATGATCGCGGCCGCGGCCTGGCGCCAGGGACACCGGGCGGACTGGTCGCTCAACGCGCAGCCGTCGCTGCGTCTGTTCTGATTCGACTGCATGGTGGGTGTATATGCAAACAATTCTGTGGAATATTCATCCCGACGGAATGTGGATAACCGTTGTCAAAAGACGACAAACTCCGACATATCAGGTTCATAATCCGTTCATGAACCTGAAATATGTGGATAACTCTGTGGATAGTGTGTATAATCGAATAAATATTCGGAATGAGAGATTTGGAGAGAACAAACTATGGCTGACCGCAAAACAGGGTCGCTGATCGCGGAAAACCGCAAGGCCTATCATGATTACTTTATTGAGGAACGCTTCGAGGCGGGCATTGAGTTGGCCGGAACCGAGGTCAAATCGATTCGCCAGCGCCAGGTCAATCTTGCTGACAGCTATGCCGTGATCAAGGATGGCGAGCTGTGGCTGCAGGCGATGCATATCAGCCCGTATGAACAGGGCAACCGCTTCAATCGCGATCCGATGCGCTCGCGCCGCCTGCTCATGCATAAGCGCGAGATCATGCGCCTGCATGGTGTGACCCGCCAGAAAGGCCTGACGCTGGTGCCGACTAAACTCTATTTCAAAAACGGCCGGGTCAAGGTTGAGATCTCGCTGGCCCGCGGCAAGAAAAATTATGATAAGCGTGATACGGAAGCCCGCCGCCAGGCCGACCGGGCGATAGAGCGGCGCCTCAAGGGGCAGACCCGCGACTGATCCGACCCGGTTGAAGTTGATCCAGATCAAAGAGAAAACGGCGCCGACCCCTCACAGGGCAGCGCCGTTTAGTTTGTCATGGTGGAGTTGACTTCAGCCGGTCAGGGTTTGACGATTGATGGTCCGGGGCTTTTCGGCAGAATGCCGATATAGGTTTTACCGCGGTTGACCAGCAGGTCCTCGCCGTCCTCGGTAAAAAAGCGCAGCCGCTCGTACATCGAGCCCTTTTTC
>RZZF01000057.1 GCA_009929975.1 Clostridia bacterium | reverse complement strand
AGGTCACACCTGTTCCCATCCCGAACACAGCAGTTAAGCTCTCTTGTGCCGACGATACTTGGCTGGTAACGGCCCGGGAAAATAGGTCTCTGCCGGATTATATTCCTCAATAGCTCAGTTGGTAGAGCATGCGGCTGTTAACCGCAGGGTCGTAGGTTCGAGTCCTACTTGAGGAGCCATCGCGGAGCCGGTATGATTACCGGCTCTTTTTATGGTTGACGGCTGTCGTCTGAGCAATTTCAGAAAAGACGCGTCGATTGGATAATGACCCGGTGACTGTCTTTCACCGCGGAGGAGAATAAATGAAGTTGACGACCCGAATGATGACACAGGCGGCGGTGATCGCTGCGGCTTATGTGGTACTGACGCTGCCCTTCGCGCAATTCGCGTTTGGCGGTCCTTTCCAGTTCCGCCTGGCCGAGGCGCTGACGGTTCTGGCAGCCCTGACGCCGGCAGCGGTGCCCGGACTTTTCATTGGATGCCTGATCACGAATCTGTTCAATCCACAGACATTCGGACTGCTTGACATCATTCTCGGCAGTCTGGCGACCTTGACTGCTGCCTGGCTGACCTGGCGGCTGCAGATGTTATGGCTGAAGACGGAACCGTCCAGATGGTACCGGACGATTCTGGTAATCAGTCCGTCTGTCTGGGTCAACGCGATTGTGGTCGGACTGTATCTGCCGTTTCTGCTGCCGGACCAGACTGTGACACTGCCGGTTGTTCTGGCTTTCATGGGTTCGATCCTTGTTTCACAGTCGGTGGTCGTCTATGCGATCGGCCTGCCGTTTTTTCTGGCCCTGCGGCGAATTCGATGGAATTTGCCGCGTTCTGACTGAACGCATCGGCTGATTGATGTGAGGGGATCATGACACAGCACTATTTTACACCTGAACCGGACGCGGCCCATGAGATCTCATCCTGGCAGACACGCTTTGCCGGACTTGATCTGACATTCGAAACTGATCGACAGGTATTTTCACGGCTCGCACTTGACTACGGTACACGTTATCTTCTCGAAACGATTCTAGAACAGCCCCCGCTGTACGGCCGGATTCTCGACCTTGGCTGCGGTTACGGACCGGTTGGAATCGTTTTAAAGCGGCGCTATCCTCATGTGGAGATGATCATGTCTGATGTCAATCACAGGGCCGTTGCGCTGGCCAGACGTAATCTGCGCCTCAATCATATCCAATATGTTGATGTAATCCAGTCAGATGGATTGACATCCGTCAGTGGCCGGTTCGACACCATTGTGCTCAATCCGCCGATCCGGGCCGGCAAGGTGGTGGTTTACCGGCTGTTCGCCGAAGCAGCGGCAGCCTTGACCGATACAGGCCGGTTTTATATCGTTATTCAGAAAAAGCAGGGTGCGCCATCAGCGGAAAAGGCATTGATGGATCTTGGTCTCACCGTAGAACGGCTGGGTCGATCCGCCGGATACTGGGTTCTGTGCGCCGGGAAAAATCAGCACACTGCCGCCGAAGAGAATCAATAAGCCGGTACCATTTGCCGACTAAGGAAAGTGAGAACAATTATGGCTTCATGTGAATCATGCCCAAGCAAAAACAGCTGCCCGTCGGTTGGTCAGGATACCTGTCCTCCCGAACAGAATCAGAACGCGCGTCAGAATCAGGCTCCGTCTTTGGAAGCGCTGCATGATCTGGCTCAGGTCCGGTCAGTGATCGGGGTCTGCAGCGGTAAAGGCGGTGTTGGCAAGTCGCTGGTGACGTCACTGCTGGCCCATGAACTGGCACAGCAGGGACTGACCGTCGGCATTCTCGACGCTGATATCACAGGGCCATCCATTCCCAGGATCTTCGGCCTGTCCGGCCGGCTGTCAGGAACAGAAAATGGAATTTTCCCGGCACAGAGTCATCAGGGTATTCAGATTGTCTCAATCAATCTGATGCTGGATAATCCGGAATCCCCGGTTCTTTGGCGTGGACCGATCATTTCCGGCATCGTCAAGCAGTTCTGGACCGATGTGATCTGGGATACGCTGGATGTTTTGCTGATTGATCTGCCGCCGGGAACCGGCGATGTCCCGCTGACTGTCTTCCAGTCGATTCCTCTGGATGGCATTTTTGTTGTATCAACCCCACAGGATCTGGTTTCGATGATTGTCAAAAAAGCAGAAAATATGGCAACCATGATGGGTGTCAGGATCTTTGGGCTGATTGAAAACATGAGTTATATCAGCTGCCCGGACTGTGATCACGAGATCAAGTTATTTGGCGAGGGTCAGACAGCCGCCGCAGCAGCGAAGATGAATATCCCGCTGTTCGCCCGCATTCCGGTGGATCCGGTCATTGCCGGACTGTGCGATGCCGGTGCCCTTGAGAACTATACCGTTGAGCGCCTGCCGGAAGCAACCCGCTTTATTCATGAACTGCTCAGCACCAAACCTTGAACAACCGCTGACCGGGGGAATCGGACTGCTGGCCTGAACGGGTAAAGGACAGAGATAAAATACTAATCTGAATGAATCTTGCTGAAAACACAGGTTAGCTGTCAGTCATGGTGCGGGGCTGATTGCATCCCGCAGATGAATGCGTTAACATTTTGATCAGGCTGATCAGCTGGTTTATCAGTTGGTCAGCCTGATTCACGACGATCGGGGGCAGTGAATATGTTGGGAGAAATCAGGGATGTCGGCCGAAGGATTCGCGAAATGCGGGAAATTCTCGATATCAGCGAAGAAGAGATGGCTCAGATAACCGGTACAGATCGCGCGGAGTATCTGGCGATTGAGGCCGGTGAACGTGATATCGGTTTTACTTTTCTTTATCGTGCCGCGGAACGGTTCGGCATCGATATGACTGAACTGATTACCGGTGAATCACCCCGTCTGACCGGCTATACGCTGGTGCGTCACGGCCAGGGTCTGCCGATCCGGCGGCGCCACGGATTTCATTACCTTAATCTGGCGGCTCAGTTCCGTCATCGCCAGTCCGAACCATTTCTTGTCACCGCTCCGCTTGATCTGAATGGTGAGATCGCGGACATTCATCTGAATCAGCATGAAGGACAGGAAATGGACTATATCCTGAGCGGCAGTCTGCGTATTGTTATCGATCAGCATGAAGAAATCCTGCATGCTGGTGACACGGTTTATTATGACGCGTCCCGCCCGCATGGCATGGTTGCTGTCGGAGGCCAACCCTGTCAGTTTCTCGCCGTCATCATCAGAATTCCCGCGAAAACAGGAGGCAAATGAGCATGCTGAATCTTCATCAGGCGTACATCAGTGAAACCTGCGGTCCCGATGGCCATCCTGTGTCCTATCGTCTGAATGTTCCGGACAAATTCAACTTCGCCTATGATGTGGTTGACCGGATCGCCGAAGTGGAACCGCAGCGCCGTGCGATGTTCTGGCGCAATGTGGAAGGTGAGACCCACACATTTACCTTTGCTGATATCAAACGTGAGAGTGATCGCTGCGCGGCCTGGCTCCAGTCCCTTGGAATTAGAAAAGGGGATAAGGTGATGCTGATTCTCAAGCGTCATTATCAATTCTGGTTCACGATTATCGGTCTTCACAAAATCGGGGCGATAGCCATACCGGCAACCAATCAGCTTCAGGTCAAGGATATTGTTTACCGGATTGAGGCCGCTGATATCCGGGCGGTAATCTGCACTCCGGAAGGTGAAACGTTCACCGCTGTTGAACAGGCGGTTCAATCAGTCAGCCGCGACATCACGCTGATCATGGTCAGGCAGGCCAGACCGGGCTGGCTCTGTTTCGAAGATGGCCTGGCAGACGCGCCGGCATTTCAACCTCCACAGGGTGACGCTTATCCGCATGGCAGCGATATGATGTTGTTGTATTTTACCTCGGGAACAACAGGAATGCCCAAGATGGTCGTCCATGATTTCACGTATCCGATCGGTCATATCGCGACGGCAAAGTACTGGCACCGGGTCGATCCGGATGGCCTTCACCTGACGGTCTCAGAGACTGGCTGGGCCAAATCCGTCTGGGGCAAGCTGTACGGCCAGTGGCTGATGGAAGCGGGGATCTATGTCTATGATTTCGACCGTTTTTCGCCGGACGATATGCTGACGCGCCTGCAGGATGACCGGATTACGACCTTCTGTGCGCCGCCGACCATATACCGTTTCCTGATCAAGGAAGACCTGACCCGGTACGACCTTTCATCGCTGCAGCACTGTACAATCGCCGGTGAGGCTTTAAATCCGGAGGTGTATGAACAGTTTCTCCGGGCGACCGGCCTTGAACTCAAGGAAGGGTACGGGCAGACAGAAATGACCCTGGCAGTTGTCACACCCTATTGGCTGGCAACCCGCCCGGGATCGATGGGCAGGCCGTCGCCGGCGTATCACATTCAGCTGCTGGATGATCAGGATCAGCCGGTTGAGCCGGGTCAATCCGGTGAAATCTGCGTCATCACCGGTGTTGAGAAGGTCCCAGGTATGTTCAGCGGCTATCATAAAGATCCACAGCTGACGCAAAGTGTGTGGCATGACGGTATCTACCATACCGGTGATCTGGCGTGGCAGGATGAGGACGGTTATCTGTGGTTTGTCGGCCGGACCGATGACATCATCAAAAGTTCTGGTTATCGCATCGGGCCGTTTGAAGTTGAAAGTGTCCTGATGGAGCATCCAGCCGTACTGGAGTGTGCCGTAACTGGAGCGCCGGACCTTGTTCGCGGACAGGTTGTACGGGCAACGGTCGTACTGTCACGTGATTATACCGCTTCTGACGCGCTGCGCCTGGAACTGCAGGACTATGTCAAAACCCATACGGCGCCCTACAAATATCCGCGAATACTCGATTTTGTCGAGATGCTGCCGAAGACCATCAGCGGAAAGATCCGTCGCGTTGAGATTCGTGCTTCCGATGCTCAGTAATCCGCGGTACCGGATGGTCGGGAGGTTGTTGTGATGTTTATCTATGTGAGCAGTCTCGGACAGGACAGTCATCGCTTTGTCGATGAGGCAGGACCAGCCGGAACCTCAGAACGTGTCCTGATGCTCGGTGGTGTGGCGATTCCGGGCGCTCCGGCGCTGGACGGGAACAGTGATGCCGATGTGATTCTGCATGCGGTTGCCAACGCGGTATCCGGCCTGACCGGTGTCAATATCCTGGGGAGCAGGGCAGACACTCTGTGCCGCGCGGGGATTACCGACAGCGTGGTTTATCTGCAAGAGGCGATGAGCGAGCTGGGAGACTGGCAATTGCTGCATTGTTCGCTCAGCCTTGAAGGCTGCCGGCCGAAGCTGGCTCCCTATATCGCGGACATTCGCCGGCGTCTGGCCGAACTGCTGGGTCTGGAGATCCGGCAGATCGGACTGACAGCGACCAGTGGTGAAGCACTGACGGCCTTTGGACGGGGAGAGGGAATTCAGGTTTTCTGCACGCTCAGCGCGAGGCGGCCGGATACCACTGGACCGGAATAATGACACATGGACACGCTGGCATCATGACTTGATCAGGGCGTCGGATGGCTCAGGGCCGCTGTTCAGGATCCATTGAGCCATCTGAAGATCCAGCCGGGTCGTCAGTTTGAAATTCCTTTCATTGCCAGCCGTTAGAAAGACCGGATGGCCAGCGGCTTCCATGACCGCAAGATCATCAGTCAGAATACGCCCGGCCGCTGTCATTGCCTGATAGGCTGCCAGCAGCGGCGCGAAGCGGGCTCCCTGTGGTGTCTGCATCGCGAATAATCGACTGCGATCTGGTGTCTCGATGACATATCCGTCATCCGAGGCTTTTTTTATGGTATCTCTGACCGGCAGCGCGGCTCCGCAGACTCCGTGTTCCCTGATTCCGGCGATGACGCGGCTGATGGTCAGTGGGTCGATGAGGCAGCGGGCACCGTCATGAACCAGAACAATACTGTCATCATGGCAGTCCGGGTGGGCTGCCAGAGCCTGCAGACCCGATAAAACGGAGTGTTGGCGCGTCGCTCCGCCGGTGATGACGCGGTATAGATGCGGCCAGGCCCGGCGTTTGGCGATCGCTTCCATGGCGGTCAGATCAATTTCCGCTGCGATGAGGATCAAACCGCTGACATCCGGATGACGGTCCAGGCGGTCGATTGTATGCTCGATCACGGTCTGGCCCTGAAGCTCAAGCAGCTGCTTGTTGATACCGGCCTGCATCCGGCTGCCGCTGCCGGCTGCCGGCACCAGAACGAAGACATTGGCATGATCAGCTGGTTTCATAGGCACCTCAGACAAAAAGCAGATCAAGGGCTTCGCTGATCCGGTCGACATAGAACAGATCAGACGATTCAGACAAACTGAGCCGTTCACAGGCCTTGCGGCAGCTGCCCGGGACAATAAAGGACTGAAAGCCCATCTGGGCCGCTTCCATGATCCGTCGGTCGGCGTTGGCGACACCGCGGATTTCACCGCTCAGGCCGACTTCTCCGAAGACAAGGACACCGTCACGGACCGGCCGTTCCTTCATACTGGAGATCAGGGCGCTGACGATCGCCAGATCGGCGGCGGGTTCGTTGAGACGTATACCGCCGACAACATTGAGGTAGGCATCCTGATTATTGAGGCCGAAATGGAATTTTTTCTCGAGCACAGCGAGCAATAAAATAAGACGATTGCGGTCGATTCCCTGGGCCATCCGCTGCGGCGAGGTGAATGAGGCGTCATTGAGCAGGGCCTGGATCTCAATCAGCAGCGGCCGGGTTCCTTCCATGCAGGCGGTGACAACCGATCCGGGAACCTGCCGCGGCCTGCCTTCCAGAAAAATGCGGGAGGCACTGGCGACCGGCAAAAGACCCCGGTCGCTCATCTCGAACAGCCCCAGTTCATCTGTCGCGCCGAAGCGGTTTTTCGCGGCGCGGATCATCCGGTAGCTGTGCTGGCGGTCACCTTCAAAATAGAGGACGGTATCCACCATGTGTTCAAGCACTCTCGGACCGGCGATCGAACCATCCTTGGTGACATGGCCGACCAGAACAATCGTTGTGCCCTGCCCCTTGGCGATCCGCAAAAGACCAGCCGCGGCTTCACGCACCTGGCTGACGCTGCCGGGAGCGGCTGTCAGATCATCGACATAAACGGTCTGGATTGAATCGATGACAGCCAGCTGCGGCTTTTCCCTGATCAGGGCAGCCGCGATATCAGAGAATCCGGTCGCGGCCAGCATGCGGATATGCGCTGGAGGGACTTCCAGTCTGTCAGCCCGCAGCCGGACCTGGCGGGCCGATTCCTCGCCTGATACATACAGGGTTGTTCCGGGTGATGCCTTGCCCAGGACCTGCAGAAGCAGCGTCGATTTGCCGATCCCCGGATCACCGCCGAGCAGGATCAGGGAACCGGGCACAAAACCGCCTCCGAGTACGCGGTTAAGTTCGGGCAGGCCACTGCTGAACCGGTTGTTTTCATCACCGGAGATATCGCTGAGATTCATGATTGAAGCCGCGTCATGGCCGGCGGCGGCATCTTCCGGATTCAGCCAGGGACCACGTCGGCTGGCCGCAGGCGATATCTGAGGATTGATACGGGTTTCAGTCAATGTATTCCAAGAGCCGCAGCCGGGACACCGTCCGAGCCAGCCGCTGGTTTCATGACCGCATTCGCTGCATTGAAAAATTGTTTTCGCCTTTGCCATAATGCCTCCCGGATTGAATGAACATGACTGGATATCAGCCTCAGTATAGCATAGACAGCAGGCCCGCCTGCGGAATCCTTGCTCTATCGGGCAGGAAAAACTATAATGGCCGTAACAGTGTCTGTCCGGCTCCGCTTCAGTGGCTGGCCAGGCATCAGCGAGGACTAGGAGTTATCATGGATAAGTGGATTCTGGATACATTGCAAGCCAATCTTGATCTTCCGGCACAGGGTCTGGTCGTCTCGACCTGGGGCAATGTCAGCGCGATAGATCGTGAGCGTGGATTGGTCGTCATCAAGCCGAGCGGTGTCAGTTATGATCACATGGAAGCCGGTGACCTGGTCATCCTTGATCTGGACGGACAGGTCGTCAGCGGCCACCGACGTCCCAGCAGTGATACACCGACGCATCTTCATCTGTATCGCAGCTTTCCCGGGATCGGATCGATTGTGCATACTCATTCACGATGGGCAACCATCTGGGCACAGGCCGGCCTGGCCATTCCGCCTTATGGGACAACCCATGCCGATTATTTCCATGGTCCGGTCCCCTGCACACGGCCACTGACCCGTGAGGAGATCGAAGGACAGTACGAGCTGAATACCGGTCATGTGATCGTTGAGACATTCCGGTCCGGTCAGCTGGATCCGGCCGCGGTACCGGGGATTCTGGCCGCCGGCCATGGCCCATTCACCTGGGGCGCTCATCCGGCAGACGCGGTCCTGCATGCCGTCGCGCTCGAGGAATGTGCCATGATGGCGTGGCATACCCGCATGCTGAATCCGGAGGCAGCCGCGATTGAGCAGTATCTGCTCGATAAGCATTATCTGCGCAAACATGGAAAAAACGCCTATTATGGACAGATAACATCCGACTGACCGGGAGACCGGCTCATGCGAGTCGCAAAATCCCAACGGCAGCAACAGTCAGGAGCAGCGTATGGAAACACCCTGGATTCATCAGTATGACAGCTGGTTCAAACCAAGTATGAGCTATCCGGAATTGACACTGTATGAAACGGTGGCCAGAACCGCGAATCGCTTCCCGGATCACCCGGCCCTGTCATTCATGGGACGAAAGATAACCTACTCCGAACTCATGTCAGAGATTGACCAGGCAGCGGCCGGACTGGAAGCTGATGGTTTCTCGACCGGACAGGTCATGACGATTTGTCTGCCCAATAT
>RZZF01000351.1 GCA_009929975.1 Clostridia bacterium | reverse complement strand
GCTATGGGCTGTTCACCGGTGGACTCGGGTTGCATTATGGCGCGGAAAAGATGGGCGCGACTGCGATTCCCGTCTCATCAGGCAACACACGCCGCCAGATTCAAATTCTGCTCGATTTCGCACCGACAGCGCTGGCCTGTACCCCTTCATACGCGCTGCATCTGGCGGATGAGATGGCGGCACAGGGCATTTCCAAAGAAGATCTTCATCTGAAAGTCGGCATTTTCGGTGCTGAACCCTGGTCGCTGGCGATGAAACACCAGATCGAGCAGCGGCTCGGTTTGAAAGCGTTTGATATTTATGGCTTATCGGAAACCATGGGGCCCGGTGTCTCGATCAGCTGTGAAGCCGGTGATCTGCTGCATATTCAGTCCGACCATTTTATTGCCGAGGTGATTGATCCGGCGACCGGCCGTGCTTTGCCTGATGGTGAACTGGGCGAACTGGTTTTCTCCAGTGTCACCAAACAGGGAACGCCATTACTCCGCTACAATACCCATGATCTGACACGGCTTTACACAACACCGTGCGCCTGTGGCCGGACAACGGTCCGGATGGAAAAAGTGACGGGACGGGCGGATGATATGCTGATTATCCGTGGCGTCAATGTGTTCCCAACACAGATTGAGTCGATTCTGCTTCAGTATGGTGAGGTTGAGCCGCATTACATGATTTATGTCGATCGCATCCATAATCTGGACCGTATGGAAATCCAGATCGAGATGACCCCGGCTTTTTTCTCTGATTCAATCAAAGAGATTGAACGGATTGAACGCCGGCTGAACAGTGATGTCCAGTCGACACTCGGCATATCAGCGAAAATAACGCTGGTTGAGCCAAGAACCATTCCGCGCAGCGAAGGCAAAGCCCGTCGGGTGATTGATCGCCGCGTCTACTGATCAGTAGACGCGCGATTTGCTGTAGCTGGTTTTCTGAATGGTTTCCGGTGATGTACCGGACGCGGCAAACGTTGAGTCGAAATGGACCCAGCTGCTGCCATCAATATTCTGCCAGCGGAAATCGGCGACAACAACCCAGCCTTGTCCTTCAAAGAAGACCTCATTCCAGGCATGATAAGCCGTCTGGGTGCTCAGAGAGACATTGCCGTAGTAGACACGGGTCGGAATGCCCTGTGAACGAAGCATGGCGGCCATCAGGGCGGCATAATCGTCGCAGATGCCCTTGCGTGTTGACATGGTCCGGTCCGGCTCAGCGATATAGACGGTAATCGCCCCGCTGCTGACTTTGGAAGCCAGATCGCGGTCATAACTGATATTTCGGACGATCCACTCATAGACAGCGGACACTTTGCCATCTGCTGTTTCGATATTTCGTGTCAGGGAAGCGGCCTGTTGGGCCGCGGCTGATCCACGCGAGAAATTGACTTTTACTGATGATGCCGTATACGGCCGGAGGCTCGAGGACAGCGAAACGCTGAATTGGTGTTCCATCTCCGGAAGATAAGCGTTCGCGCCAAATTCCGGCGCATGGCTGGCGATCATGAGTTTGAAGGTTCCGTTGCCTTTGTTCAGCGGAATGCCGACATAACGGTCCCGCTCGACAATGTCATAGGTATACAGCTGTGTGCCTGCCGTATCCATCAGAATCGCCCGGGCGCGTTTGTCTGCGGCGATCGCGCTGGAATTAATCCGGACAAGGACAACGCCCCGGCTGGTGCTGCCGGTCGCGATGAAAATCTCGCTGTCGCTGTCCTGGACGACCTGGCTGCCGGTATCATAATCATCGCGAAACAACGTGCCGTAA
Organism: Clostridia bacterium; assembly: GCA_009929975.1. Lineage (GTDB taxonomy): Bacteria > Bacillota > Clostridia > Saccharofermentanales > UBA5734 > SLHU01. The sequence goes on along the minus strand of RZZF01000351.1, from coordinate 52 downwards.
TTCTTGTAGGGAAATGCCCCGGAACTCTTCGGTGTCGGACTCGGTGTGGCGG
>RZZF01000350.1 GCA_009929975.1 Clostridia bacterium | reverse complement strand
GTGTGATACCCTGATCGACGATACCGCCGGCCGCATGACCACCGATAACGCGCTGATGCAGGAACTCAAGGCGATTGCCCGGGTGGTCAATCCGACGGAGAAACTGCTGATCGTTGACGCGATGATCGGCCAGGAAGCGGTCAATGTCGCCCGGAGTTTCGATCAGCAGATCGGTCTGGACGGCTTTATCATGACAAAACTCGATGGCGACGCGCGCGGCGGCGCGGCCCTGTCGATCCGCAAAATGACCGGCAAGCCGATTAAAATGGTCTGTGTCGGTGAGAAAGTTGAAAACATCGAAGAATTCATCCCGGACCGGATCGCGTCGCGCATTCTCGGTATGGGTGATGTCATGTCGCTGGTCGAAAAGGCCTCAGCGGCAATTGATGAGAAAAAAGCAGCAGAGTCACTCGATAAACTAAGGCGCAATCAGTTTACCCTGGAAGATATGCTTGATCAATTTGAACAGATGAAAAAAATGGGTTCACTCAAGGATATGCTGGGGATGCTGCCGGGACAGGCGATGAAAGGTGTCGACCTGGACGGTGTCGATGACCGTGCGATGGATCGCAGTGTCGCGATTATCCGATCCATGACCCGGAAGGAACGTGTACAGCCGGCGCTGCTCAATGCCAGCCGCCGCAAACGCATCGCGACCGGATCAGGCACCAGCGTACAGGAAGTCAACCGCCTGATGCGGCAGTTCGAAGAGGCGCAGAAGATGATGAAGCGCTTTTCCGGCAATACGAAGGGCAAGAAGAAGAAAGGTCGCGGTCCAGGCGGATTCGGCATGGGCGGCTTTCCTTTCTGACCTTGATCATAAACAAACAAGAAATAGTGGAGGAAAAAAACATGGCAGTAAAAATCAGACTCAAGAGAATCGGCGCGAAGAAAGCCCCTTTCTACCGTGTCGTCGTCGCAGATTCACGTTCACCGCGTGATGGCCGTTTCATCAAGGAAATCGGTACCTATAATCCATTGACCGATCCGGCCGACATCAAGATTGATGTTGAGGAAGCGAAAAAATGGATCGCCAATGGCGCGCAGCCGACTGATACTGTCCGGGCGCTGCTGAAAAAATCCGGTGCGCTTGACTGAGCAGCGGGTTCACGCTTACGGACACTGAGGAAAGGGGACAGGAATGAAAGCATTACTACAAACCATCATCAACCCACTGGTCAGTCATCCTGAACTCATCAAGATTGAAGAAATCGATCAGGGACGGACGGTTGTTCTGGAACTTCAGGTCGCTCCTGACGATATGGGCAAAGTCATCGGCAAGCAGGGACGGCGCGCTCAGGCGATCCGCTCTGTCATGAAAGCGCTGGCGACCCGTCAGGGCAAGCGCGTCATCGTCAATATCGGCGACTGATATGGCCAGCCAGCCTGAACGTCGTGACCATTTTCATATCGGACGGATTACCGCTGCGCACGGAATTGCCGGGGAGCTCCGGGTTCAACTGCTGAGCAGTGACCCGGACCGCCTGTTTCAGGTAAAGGATGCCGGTCTGACCTCGCCGGACGAGACCGCGCGGCTTTCCTGCCGCGTCAAATCAGTCCGGCGCAAAGGATCGCTCTTTCTCGTCCGCCTGGACGGGTGCACTGACCGCGACGCGGCGGAAGCTCTGCGGGGCTGGTTTTTGACCGTCCCGCGCGAACATGCCATGCCGTTGGCAGAAAACGAATACTTCGTCAGCGACCTGATCGGGTTGACAGTGGTCGACCGGTTTCGCGGAGTGATCGGCGTTGTCCGTGAGATCCTCACAGGACAGGCGCAGGATTTGTATGTCGTGGAAATGCCGGGTCAGGCGGATCTCTATTTCCCGGCGGTCAAGTCGGTTCTGCTTGCGGT
>RZZF01000056.1 GCA_009929975.1 Clostridia bacterium | reverse complement strand
ACTCCAGTAGGGATCGTAGACGGTCGCGTTGTTGAGCAGCACACCGGCCAGATAGACGAAGACAGTCGCGGCTACATCGGCCCAGAAAACTCTGTAAAGCAAGCTGTAAGTCGCCATTTGCTGATTGACGAGCAGCGCGGTCCAGATTGCCACACTATAGATCAGCGTGATGATCACAAGTCCTATTGACCGGTTTTTTTTCAGCTTCATTTGCTGCGCCCACCCTTCATGTCATATCCTGCTTTAATTTTATGACAATCGAACGATGAGTGCACGTCATCCTATTTTAAGAAACCTTAAGATTTATTACAGCTATCGTTAATGAATCACTGGTAATCTGATAACAGTCAGTCATTCATCCGGAGGTTAAGTCATGATTACAGTCAGAAATCTCAGCAAGACATATGGTAAAAAAGACGCAGCGGTTCACGCGTTGCGAGGCGTTGACCTGACAATTGAAGCAGGGGAGTTTGTCGCTATCGTCGGACCGTCCGGTAGCGGTAAATCAACACTGCTGCATCTGCTCGGCGGAGTGGACCGTCCCACTGCCGGATCGATCATGGTCGAGCGTCAGGAGCTGACCTCGTACAGCGAAAAGCAGCTCTCGCTGTACCGCCGCCGCCGGATCGGGTTTGTTTTTCAATACTATAATCTGGTCCCGGTGCTGACGGTTGAGGAGAATATCGCGCTGCCGCTGACGCTTGATGGGAAAAAACCAGACCCGATGTGGTTTGATGAATTGCTGGAGCGGCTTCATCTGGAAGATAAACGGCATCGTCTGCCCAATCAGTTGTCCGGCGGGCAGCAGCAGAGAACCGCGATGGCCCGCGCCCTGATCCATCGACCGGCTCTTGTACTGGCGGATGAACCGACCGGTAATCTTGACTCGCAGAACGGTCGTGAAATCATGCTGCTGCTGCGGGATGCGGTACGGAGAGCCGGCCAGACGCTGGTTCTGATCACGCATGACGCCAACATTGCCGCCCAGGCGGACCGGGTGATGATCATTGAAGATGGACAGATCCGGCCGATGCAGCTGGCTGTCAGACACTAAGGAGGCTTGACACAATGCGTTCACTCAGCCAGCTCAGTCGACGTTATCTCAGACGCCAATGGAAGCGGACTCTGTTCACGACATCCAGTATCATCATGGCAACCGCCCTGTTCGCTGGCCTGGCTCTTCTGTTCACCAGCTTTGTCAATATGTAAGTGCGGGCAGAGGAGGCAGATCGCGGCCGCTGGCACTATCACGTATCCGGTCTGACCATGACTGAAGCCGATAAGCTTCAGCAGCATGCCAATTTTGAAGAAAGCGAGCGGCTGGCGGGATCAGCCTGGATGGCCAGCTTGTCGTCGCAAGAAGATGAAAATCAAAAAGAGCCTGACGATATGGAACCGGCGGACCGGCCGACTGACGGGAACTGGCTCCTTTTCAGGGATATCAGCGAAACGGGCGATCATCTGACGCCGTATCCGATGACTGTGCTGAAAGGCCGGCTGCCGATGAATTCGTCAGAAATCGCGCTCAATCTGGACAGTCTGGCATACTTTCCCGGCCTCGAACTGAATCAGACGATTGAACTCAGACTTTATGACATGACTGACCGCCACTCCGCGGTTGTCAGGAAAAAGACATACACGGTGACCGGCTTTACCGAATGGACGAACACGCATCTGCCCGGCCCGGTCTACTATGCCCTGACACATCTCGATGGATCGGATCAAACGCTGGCTGAAGTCTATCTTCGCGTCAAGGCGGGAACCGACTACCAGCAGCAGATGACATCCGCGCTCGACGACGTATTGCCTGGCCTGGGCCAAGCGCCGGTTTCGGAAAATGGCAACCTGGTCTATCAGACCAGTCAGCCGGACCAGTCAGCCGCGACTTCGGTCTGGAATGACCTGATGAAAGTCAGAGTTCAGACCCATGATCAGCTGCTGCGTTTTCTCGGACAATCTTCATCCGAAGAAACGAATCGGGATCTGATGACATTTTTCGCGATCCTGACCGCGATCATCATGGTGTCGGTCATCTTTGTCATCCGCAACAGCTTCTCCATGTCGGTCAGTGAACGGATCAGTGAATATGGTCTGCTGCGGGTTGTTGGCGGCGCGCCGGAACAGATCCGGCGGCTGGTCCTGTTTGACGCGGCTCATATGGCGCTGGTCGCGATCCCTTTCGGGCTATTGGCTGGTCTGCTGGCCATGAAGATCACCCTGGACTATGTTTCCGCGCTCGGCCTTCCCGATATTGAGTACCTGCAGCTGATCGTATCCCCCTGGCCTCTGGTTCTGACGGCTGCCTTGTCGCTGCTGGCGATCCTGCTGGCGGTTATAGCACCGGCCGCCAGGGCCGGCCGATTATCGCCGATGGAAGCGGTTCGAAGACAAGGTGTCTACTCTGTCAAAGGTCAAGCTGGCCGGCATTTGATTCACAAGGGTCTGATCAGCAGCCGTCTGTTCGGTGCGACCGGTTTTCTGGCCGGTCGAAGCATTCGCCGTGATCCCAAGCGGTTCAGAGTCACCACATTTTCCGTTATGGTCAGCGCGGTTCTTTTTCTGGCCGCCGGAGGGATTTCATTTTTGTTTTCGGACCAGCTCTCCAGTTTCAATTCGGATCAGACAGATTTCACATTGTTCATCCAGAGCGACGACGCAGTGGAGGAAAACACAGCTCTGGCTCAGATAGACCATGTTCTGGCAGATGATGAGACTGTGAAACAGAGGGCGCACTATGCCCAGATCAGCGGTCAGCCGATTCATGCCAGCCCGGATATCTACAGTGATGAACTGATCAGCATGATGCAGAAATCGCTCGCGTCTTCAGGGCAGGGTGCAAGCCATGATCAGGCGCTGGCAGCACTGGCTGATTGGCGGTTTAACTCACAGCTGATTCTGGCGGATCGTGATTTTATCGATCAACTGGCCATCGGAAATCCGGATCAGGTTTGGCATGAACTTCAGCAGGGCAAAGTGATCATGGCACAGACCATCCCCCTCAGTGTTGCCGACCTCAGTTTTCAGACCATCCCTCTGACGCGTCTGGCCGTGGGAGATCACATCCGGCTGGATCCGATTTCATTGTATGATCAGGAAGAGGATCAACTGGTTGAATGGTCCGGCTTGCCGGTGTCGTATGAAATCGCGGCTGAACTCGATCAGCTGCCATGGTTTTCTGAAGGTTTCTTTTCCGGTGCCAATACGATCCTGCTGATTGCCGATAAAGCCGCGGTCATGCGGCATATGAAGTCGGCACCTGCACCCAATGGAGCCATCGGCTGGACGGAGATACTGGCTGTTGACGCGGTTGACGGGCAGGAGGCGAAGCTGTCCGGATGGCTTGAAAAAACAGCAGAGCATTCAATCGCCGGCAGTGAAGAACCGTATCTGGTCAACCATTATGCTGAATTGCAGATAGCCCGCGGAATGATGAAGATGATCAACGTGTTCGTCTTTGGCTTTACCGCCGTCATTGTCCTGATTTCCAGCATGAATATTTTCAACACCGTCACGACCAATGTTCTGCTGCGGCGCCGTGAACTGGGAATGCTGCAGGCGGTTGGCATGAGCCGGACGCAGATCAGGAACATGCTCCTGATGGAGTCATCATTGTACGGCGTGAATGGTGCAGTCTGGGGATCCGCGATCGGTACGGTTCTGCTTTATTGGCTCGGCAGCAGCATAGAGGGAACGATGGGCAGCCTGACGATTCAGTCGATTCCCTGGAATCTGGTGGCGGCTACGCTGGCAGGCGCGCTGCTTATCTCGATTCTGGCGGGCATCCTGCCGATCCGGACTGCCATGAAAGATCAGGTGGTCGAGGCGATCAGAGCCCAGGAGTAGGGCTGCGGTCTCAAGACAGACAAAATCATTTCGTGGTAGAATTATGCTGATCATCTTGATGTTCCTGCCATGGCGTTTCAAACACCGTGGCGGCTTTCAAATAGAAAAGCGGGCTGTTCAGAACCCGCTTTTCCATTACTTCCAATGAATTTCTCCACTGTATAATCTCAATTCAGTTGACGCTTTCCAGACGGAACGTGTCTGCCATCTGGCTGAAGCGGGCGCCGTGACCTTCCGCAGCTTCCAGGAAGTATCGGCTGATCAGGGAATAGCTGCCGCCGGTACCGTCATTTACGGTGATAATGTCATATACTTCACTGTCCCAGCGGCTCCCGTTGATCGCGTGAATTCTGAATGCCGGCAACTGGTCGACACCAAGTTCAACCGCCTCAATCTCACCGATACGGCCTTCATCATCTGTGATCAGAGCTTCAAGTTTGCGTTTCAGTTCCGTCATGGCTTCATTCGCGTCTGCCGACGGACGGTGTCCGACAGAAAATGAAATGTCTGGCAGTGCTTCTGCCGGCGACAGCGGCATGAATTCATCAACCTGATCCTGTGCGTCAAAGAAAGATGAGGTCTGGACAACCTGATACATCTCGTGCTCATAATAGATGGAGTAATCGAAGCCGCTCATGAAAAGCCGGGTTGCGATGTCCTCCCGCATGCCTTCCAGTTCGATCGTCAGCGTCGATTCAGAGGGGCGTGGTTCACGTGTCGGTTCAATGGTGCTTTCCGACTGTTCAGTCGCGGATGTTTTTATCTCGGTTCGTTCAATGACGGTTTCCTCAGCGTCTGATCCGCTTGTTCCTGTCGGTTCCTGATCACTGTTCTGCCCGGTCGGTGCCGCGGTCTCTTCGTTGCGCCCGGCCATTGACTCCGTAGTCCCCTCGGTATTGGTGACGGCGCCCTGTTCAACCGGAGCGCTGAGACATCCAGTGACCGCCAGCGACAGGCTGACTGCCAGTACCATGAACAGCAGGTGTTTCTTTATAGGATTGTTTCGTTTCGTTTTCATCTGATATCCCTCCATCGCAGCGAGGCTGCTTTGTGTTTATTCTGTGATACCAGATTACAAGCTGACTGTTTCACAAACCGCACAGAGTTGTATCAGAGTTGTATCTTTTCGTTCAGGCAGGCAGTAAAAGACGCATGGTTGTTCCTTTGCCGGGTGTTGACTCTGCTGTCAGCGTTCCGCCATGCCGGAGGGCAATTTCGCGGCACAGCGCCAGTCCCAGGCCGGTTCCTCCGGTTTGTCTGGATCGTGAGCGGTCGACGCGGTAAAACGGTTCAAAAATTCGCTCCAGCTGATCAGGCGTGAGACCGCATCCCTGATCCGTTATGGTAATTTCCGTTTTTTCGTCAGAAAGTCGTTCTGCCCGGATGGTGATGATACTGCCGGTTTCTGATGCAGTCATCGAATTCCTGACCAAATTGGTGATCAGCAGCATCAGGAGAGACTTATCAGCCTGAACGAAAAGCTGATGATGCTCTGTTTTCAGCTCGATGCCATTCTCGCGCAGAGAAATCATCATTGTTTTGGTAATCTCCCGGAAAAAGGATTCGAGCGGCAACGGTTCAAGTTTCAGGTCTGCTTTTCGTGCAAGCATCAGAGTCATCAGGCTGTCGTACAGGCCGCGCAGCCTGCGGGCTTCGGATTCAATCACAGCGGCAGCGTCTGACTTCTGCGTCTCATTCAGACGAGCTTGTCTGAGCAAAGTGGCATAGCCCTGAATGGAGGTGAGCGGCGTGTTCATTTCATGGGTCAGATTATCGATAAACTGCTGCCGCTGACTGGCCAGCCGCTCGAGATCCATTTCCCGCTCCATGACGGCGCCGCTCATCCGGTTGAAGGCTTTGACCAGCTCGGCGGTCTCATCTTTGCTTTCAGGCACAACATTGCTGTAATGGCCGTCGGCTACCTGCCCGGCGGCCTGGCCGAGAGATTCCAGCGGCCGGGTCAGGCGACGGGCGATGAAATAGGCGGTGAATCCGAGCAGGATGGCTGTCAGCAGATCAATCATGATGAAAGCCTTGATCATATCCGTCCGCCGCTCATACAGATCGGTAATATCACGTGTATACAACAGAAGATAATCCGGCTCGCCGCGCAGCGGACTGCTGACATGCATCCGTCTTACCGTCTGTCCGCTTTCTTCAAGCCGGCTGACGGCTGCTTTCTGAACCAGCCGGTCTGACGACATGTCCTGAAAGTTAGAAGACGGGAAGGTGAGAAGATCCGGCTCGAGCGTCGCCGGGTCGAGCTGTCCATACAATGTGTTCGTACTGATCCTGTAGAGATCGAGCTCAATGTTCAGGTAGCGATAATAGGCCGCGTATCGCTGCATCAACAATTCAGGATCAGCGGGCATACCGGAAACCTGGACACCGGCTTCGACCCGTTCCCTGATGATCGCCTGATCGCTGAAGGCCCGGGCTGTTTCCTGTTCCAGATTTGCCAGGTGAGTGGTACTGAGAAAATAAACGGACGCCGCGTGGAAAGCCAGTGCGTAAAGCAGCAGGGATGTCAGCAGAATTTTATGCCACAGCTTCATCCATCACTCTCCAGGCGGTAGCCATACTTATAGACTGTCTTCAGGCAGTTCTCCCAATCCAGCTTGCGGCGGAGCCTCTGGATGTGAATGTCAACGGTTCGGGTTTCCCCGGCGAAATCGAATCCCCAGGCCGTTTCCAGCAGCTTCTCCCGCGACAGCGCGATGTTGCGGTTCCGAACGAGGGCCTCCATCAGATTATACTCCTGCGCTGTCAGTTCCACCGGTTGTCCCCGGCGGCTGACACTACGCTCCATCAGGTTGATTTCCACTCCGCAGATCTGCAGCTTGCCGCTGCTCTTGCCGGCCCTGCGAAGGACAACTTCGATTCGGGCCAGCAGTTCGGCGGGTTCGAAAGGCTTGGTGATATAGTCTTCAGCGCCGAGCCTCAGTCCCTGCACCTTGTCAACCACGGATTGACGGGCCGTGAGAAAGATAACCGGAATATCAAAACGGTTCAGTTCACTGATCAGCTCGAACCCGTCCCTTCCCGGCAGCATGACATCCAGCAGGATCAAATCCGGCTGCCAGTCTTCCGTCTGCTTCAACGCGTCTTCTGCGAGGGGAGCCCATTGGCAGGTATGCCCAGTCAGACTGAGATTCAGCTCGATCAGGTCCGCGATCGACTTTTCGTCTTCAACAATCAGAATTTTCGCCATACAGTCTCTTATCCTTTACAATCGTTTTGCCATGATGATATCCGGTTTGCCGATTCCGTTGGCATCCGGCATGACACCGACGATCTGGAATCCCAGTCTCTGATAAAAGGCGGCTGGGTGAGTCCCCGGTTGAAAATCACGCAGCTTATCGGCCAGATGATCATATAAATCGGTATCAGCGAATGATGTCTCACCCGGGTCGCGCTCGTCATCGGATCCAAGGTACAAAGTCAACCCGCCTTGTGAGCGTGCGGCCTCTTCCAAGGCCTGTACAATCGCGCGGCCGATCCCGCGATGCCGCTGATCAGTACGGACGACGAGAGGATGCAGTTCAAAAACATGTCCGCTGTAAATCGGCGCCAGAATTCCGCCCCAGCCGATGACCTGACCGTTCTCCAGAGCGGCCAGCATGGTATTACCTGGAGAAAGGCAGTCGTTGATTTCCTGCATCGCGTCATCGAGCGTCGCCCAGCCGAGCGGCAGGCTATCTGTCAGCATCTGGCCGGCCTCAAGCAGCTGGTGCTGCCTGAGCCGATTCATGTTGATTATGTTCATGGCCTGTCCCTCCCTCATCTAATCCTGTAAGATGATTATAGTCTGTTTATCAGATGTTTGCAGGCCGCATTACTCGGACATCCTGTACTCATGGCAGAAACATTTGAACGAAATCATCAGCCATCTTGAACAAAGGAGAAATGAAACAATGAAAAATGAAAACAAAACCGGAACGGTCTTTGTCCAGGTGATTGAACGGCCAGCGCGTAAAGCGATCATCAGGCGGGGCATCAAAGCCACTGAGTATTTCGAGTACTGTGAGGAAGTCGGTTGTGATATCTGGGGTGTGCTGACCAGTGTCAAGGAGGCTTTGTATGAACCTGCAGGCTTCTGGCTGCCGAAAAGCTGGATCGAGCCCGGTACATCGCTCTATGTGCAGGGAGTGGAAGTTCCGCCGGACTACACGGGGAAGATTCCGGAAGGCTGTGATCTGATTGAGATGCCGGCCTGTCAAGTGATGATTTTCCAAAGTGAACCTTACGACGATGAGGTATTCGGAGAAGCGATCGGTCATGTCTGGGAGCTGATTGACCGCTATGATCCTACGTTGTACGGCTTCGAATGGGCACCTGAAGAGGGGCCGCGGTTTCAATTTGAACCCCGTGGTGAGCGCGGCTACATTGAAGGCCGGCCGGTCAAAGCGATCGGCTGACCGTTGAGACGGGAACGCCGGAAGTTTGATATGAAGTAAAAACGAATCAGTTTCCGGGGGAAAGCTGTGCCAAATGGTTCAAGGCTTCTTCTTCCGTCACCGCACGTTTCGTTTCTTTCCACACCACAATACCAGATCCCAGAATATCAGCTTCTTTGGCCAGGCAGGCTGTTTTCATCATGCTGACCGCGCGATTGCCGCCTGTCCAGTGAGAAGAAAGCTGCTTGGTGACCAGAAAGGCAACGGATTTTCCTTTCAGTGATGACAGCCCCTCCAGATAGTGCTTCATCACCGGATTGAGGGAAAAAGCCTGAACCGGTGACGCAAACACGATTCCATCATACGGATCGGTCTCCGGTTGATGCGTCAGCTCAAATTTTCCCGGCGCGGCATCTCCTTGAATGGCAATGGGATCGATCTGCACCTGATGTCCGGCGCCCATAAGCCGATCCTTGAGTTTATCCACAACACTCATCGTGTGGCCTGTCTGGGAAAAAACAATCAGTCCGATTTTCATGATGTCCTCCTGGTCGCGGGGAAAATCCCTGCAGATGTAAGCGGTTTGATTTGTCTGGTTCATTATAATTCGATTCAGGCTGTTTGGATATAAAAATCAAATGCCGGAACCGCATGAGGAGGTTCCGGCATTTGATCGTTGGTGGTTGCTGATTGAAGGGTTGATTGTTTAGTTGCCCGCAACTGGTTCCGTCGGTTGTGGGTCTTGTTGATTTCCTCCCGT
>RZZF01000349.1 GCA_009929975.1 Clostridia bacterium | reverse complement strand
TTCTAACACACTCCCCACACACGAAGTTTGTCATTCAGCTTGGATTGGAAAGAGCGCAATAACGGATTAATCTGCAAAATGGATTGAGCAATCACGGCCTTTTCGTTGGCTGGTTCCACGATGGGTTCATCGGTTTGGATTTGTCGGGTCTCCAGAGTTGTATCACTTGTCTTCCTCAGCGGCATCATGGCTGGCTGGCAATGGCCGATTTCGGTCCGCTGCTGGTCATGCCAGATCATCAGCGCATCATCGGGGGAGAAGACCTCAGCAGTGGGGATGAGCGCGCAGGCTTCCTCAAGCGAAAGGTCAGCAATGAATACATCAAGTGAGAGAACGGTTAAAAGATGATCCGCCAGTTTCAGTCGAATCGACTGGTCCTTTTCAGCGACCGCCAGATGCTGCTCAAACTGCTGGAAATCACGCTCCAGTGATTGCTTCCGATGATTCAACTCAGTATCACCATGAGTGGATCGTATCCGCTGACTTATTTTCGCGATTTCAATGATTCGCCGGAGTCGTTCTTCTTCGGCATGATCAAGATCGCAGGAGCGAAGAAGATCCGAGCGCATCAGTGCTATGGCCTGGTTGTTTTCAGACGCGTAGCGATGTTGAATCGCTCGCCGGGTCAGAGCCAGCCACTGAGCGTCTCTCAGTCGGCTGGAAGGACAAAATTGCCTGCTTTTGCGCCGCGTGGCGCAGATCAATGAGAATCCTTGTGTTCTTTTCTGGATCAAGCCGTAATTGGCACCACAATGACCGCACCGGATACGACCGGATAAAGGATTGAGCTTAGGCGGAGAGGAGGCTTCTGTTCGAGGCATATACCGCTGCTTGATGATGGCCTGAGCCTGATCGAAGTGATCCTGGCTGATGATGGCAGGGTGGCTGTTGGTGACCATAATGGCATCAGGCGGCGGACTCATATCTGTTTGCAAGTCAGCCAGCTTCGAGGGCTTCTTGATGATTCTGGAGTTGCCGGTATATTTGATATTGCTGAGGAGACGCGTCAGGTTATTCCTTGTCCAGACCGGTTCACCATGAAGTGTCTGAATCCCATGGGTCGCCAGATCATTGATGATGTCGGTATAGCTTTTTCCACTAATGAACTGATTGAAGATGCTTTTCACAACGTCGGCTTCTTCAGGGATGGGGTCCAGCATCTGTTTCTGGCCGCTGCCGATGACGTGATAGCCGTAAAGACGAAGAAACTTCGGTTTTCCGGCCAATGCCCGTCGATTATACGCCCAGGCGATGTTCTGCGAAATATTGACGGCTTCCTGCTGCGCGATGGCCGCGTACATGGTGAGAATGAACTCGTTATCCGCTTCACTCATCCGGATCCCTTCTTTTTCGAAGATGACATCGATGTGACGCTGGCGCAGCGTTCGCAAGACACCGAGCAGATCATGTGTGTTGCGGGAAAATCTGGAAATGCTTTTGGTGATGATCAAGTCGTTGCTGCCTTCTTCGCAGTGACGCAGCAGCCTTTGAAAACTGGTCCGATGCTTCATACCGGTCCCCGAAAGCCCTCGGTCAGAGTAAATTTCCTGCAGATGCCAGTTTGGCTGATTCTGGACAAGATCAATATAGGCCGGGATCTGGTTTTCCAACGATCTGAGGCTGACATCAAAATCGGTACTGACCCGGCAATAAATCGCGACCCGCTTCATTCGCGGTTCAGTGTCGTGTCATCGGTCGTGTCGCGACCCAACAATACATCCATCAGGGCCATCAATGTGGCTTTGTCATAGTTTTCCTGAGCGGTGATCGTAATCGCGCCGTGCCGGATGACAACGGTTGGACGATTGGGTGCCCCATCGGCAGGTGAACCTGTCAAATCGATAGTCTGGACATCAGCCT
>RZZF01000055.1 GCA_009929975.1 Clostridia bacterium | reverse complement strand
GACGTCGATTGCCCGGTCGGTTGCGGAAGCGACAGGACGGCGCTATACGCGCATGTCGCTCGGTGGTGTGAGAGATGAAGCGGAAATCCGCGGCCACCGCCGGACCTATGTCGGGGCCATGCCGGGACGGATCATCAATGCCATCCGCCAGACAGGCAGCGATAATCCGCTGATCCTGCTCGACGAAATTGATAAGCTGGGCAGTGACTTCCGGGGCGATCCATCATCAGCGCTCCTGGAAGTCCTTGACCCGGAGCAGAATTTCGCGTTTCGTGACCATTACCTGGAAATTCCCTATGATTTGTCACATGTTCTGTTCATCACAACCGCAAACACAACGGAGACCATTCCCCAGGCTCTGCTTGACCGGATGGAGGTTGTCCATATTTCCGGATATACAGAGGAGGAGAAGGTTGAGATTGCCCGGCGCCACTTGCTTCCTGAGCAGATTCGCCAGAACGCGCTGTCGCCTCAGAATCTCAAAATCAGCCGCGCCGCGATCAGATCCCTGATCAGCGGTTATACGCGTGAAGCCGGTGTGCGCCAGCTGGAACGGGAACTGGCCCATGTCTGCCGCCGGGCGGCGATGCTGATGACGGAACAGGAGCAGAGTGAAGTCCGTGTCGGCGTCAATGATCTTGAAGACCTGATCGGCCGTCGCCGCTTCCGGTTTGAAATGGCCGAACGTGAGGCCCAGATTGGTGTCGCGACGGGGCTGGCCTGGACCTGGGCGGGCGGTGATACCTTGAATATTGAGGTTAATGTGATGCCTGGCAGCGGCAAACTCGAGCTGACCGGCCAGCTGGGAGACGTGATGAAGGAATCAGCCCGCGCTGCCATGACCTATATCCGGTCTCAGGCGGATTTACTGAAGCTGCCGGAAGACTTCGCGAACAAACTGGATATCCATATCCATGTTCCAGAAGGCGCGACACCCAAGGACGGCCCTTCAGCCGGGATCACTCTGGCGACCGCGCTGGCCTCGGCCCTCAGCGGCCGTCCGGTTCGGCCCCAGCTGGCGATGACCGGAGAGATTACCCTGCGCGGCCGCGTCCTGCCGATCGGCGGGCTGAAGGAAAAAGTAATCGCGGCCAGTCGCGCGGGCATTGACATGGTTCTGGTTCCGGAAGATAATCGACGTGATGCCGCCGATATTCCGGCAACAGTCCTCTCCAAAGTCAAACTATCCTTTGTGACGGCGATGGACGATGTGCTGGCGCAGGCACTGCTCTGATTAATGGAGGATGAGAATCACATGGCCGATGAATGCGTTATCAAGCCGGAAATACGCAGCCGGCTGACCAGGGCCCGCCGTGTCGTGGTCAAGGTCGGAACATCAACAATCACCCATGATAATGGCCGGTTCAATCTGGGTAATATGGACAGGATCTGCCGCAGTGTCGCTGAGCAGATGAACCGGGGACGAGAGATCATTCTGGTGTCGTCAGGTGCGATCGGTGTCGGTGTCGGCCGCCTCCGGCTGCAGCAGAAACCGCAGTTGATCCGGGAAAAGCAGGCCATCGCCGCTGTCGGGCAATGCGAACTGATGAATATGTACAGCCGGTTCTTTTCTGATTATCACTACGCGGTCGCCCAGATTCTCCTGACTCGTGATGATATTGATGATGAAGTGACCCGTGTGAATATCTGCAATACGTTTGAAGCGCTGCTGGAGCGGGAGATTGTCCCGATCGTCAATGAGAATGACACCGTCTCAACCCGTGAGATCTATCACAACGGAACCTTCGGCGACAACGACGCGTTGTCGGCGATCGTCGCGGTGCATCTGCAGGCGGATCTTCTGATCATTCTTTCAGATATCGACGGACTATATACAGTCGATCCGCGGATCAGCCAGGACGCCTGCCTGATCGCCACGGTTTCCGAAATAACCGATGAAATCGAACAGGCCGCCGGCGGGGCCGGCAGTCTGCGTGGAACCGGAGGCATGCACAGTAAGATCCTGGCCGCGAAAATCGCGACAGCAGCCGGGCTGGATACCGTCATCGCCAACGGATCGACGGTACGCATGGTCGATCAGATTCTGGAGGGGGATGTGGTTGGAACCTGGTTTCAGGCGGATCAGCCGGCCGGCTGATCCGGAGCGTTATTTTCCCCGCCACCCGCTGCTGGATCCGTTTCACTGACTACCGGCGTCGGTGCCGGTGTCGGCTCAGGTTTGTGAAGCGCACAGGAATCCGAGGGATTCATGACAACACCGGGAATAAAATATTCGGTCCGTCTGGTCGGACAATATTCAGTGGCGATCTGGCCGGAGACGGTACAGATCGTTTTCGATTCAACCGATTCCGGACGTTCAAACTGCAGGGGTTCAAGTCCTTGATGAATTCGCATCATGGCATCCTGCCAGATTCGCATCGCGTTCTGGCTGTCGTCTGATGGTACCGAAATCGGTCCGAGCCGGTTGTCATAGCCATACCAGACAGCTGCTGTGTAATACGGTGAATAGCCGCAGAACCATTTGTCACGGTTATCGTTGGTGGTACCGGTCTTGCCGGCAAAACTGGTTTCACTGGCCGCCGCTTCCGTCAGCCTGCGCGCGGTGCCCATCGGGGATTTTATGACATCCTCGAGAATATGGGAGATGACAAAAGCGGTTTCCGGTTTATAGACCTGCTTGAAGACCGGCCGGTTTTCCAGCAGAATACGTCCCTCAATGTCCAGGACACGGGTGTAGGCGTATGGTTCAGTGAACAACCCATCATTCGCGAATGTCGAGTAGGCACCGGCCATTTCCAGCGTTGAGACACCATAGGTCAGGCCGCCGAGTGCGACCGACGCGTTGACATCCATCGCGCCCAGGGTAATTCCGACATCATCGACATACTGCAAAGCGGTTTCATTGCCGATGACATTCACATAGATATGGGCAGCGATGGTATTGACAGAGCGGACTAAAGCTTCATAGACGGTCATATTGCCGCGAAAGCCCGTGTAGGAATTTTTCGGATACGGTGTTGTCGGGTTATCCGGGTCGAGATACATGGCCATATCCGTGAATATCGAAGCCGGCGTAATGCGGCCGGTATCGAGTGAAGGGCCATAGACCACCAGCGGCTTGATGCTGGATCCGGGCTGGCGTTTGGAATCGACGGCCCGGTTCAGAACCAGATTGCCCTCTTTCCTGCCATACCCGCCGACCAGCCCTTTGATCTGTCCGGGATTATTCAAATTGTCGATGATCGCGATGCTGCCATTCGGCCGCTCCGGATAATCCGCCAGCGCCGCCGGATCCGTCGCGAACAGGCTCTGATCCAGGAAAGTTTTCTCAATTTCAGACTGGACTTTCTGGTCCATGGTGGTCTCAATCCGCAGTCCGTAGTTGTAAACCGCGATCGACGCCATCTGCTCAGTATAACCGCGCCGTTCCATCAGATCGTTCTGAACCTGTTTGATGACATAGTCGACAAAATAGGAATTGACCTGTGTCGCGGACACTTCCTGTGGTGTCTGGCGGAAAACCAGTTCGGTATTAAGCGCGTCCTGATAGGCCTCATCGCTGATCATCTCCAGCTCATGCATTTTACCGAGAACGATGCGCATGCGGCGCAGCGCGTTGCGCCGGCCGGTCTCTGTCAGCGGGTTATACGTTGAAGGACGATTGGGGACTCCGGCCAGAAAAGCACATTCGGCCAAACTGAGATCGGCGGCGTCTTTCGCGAAATATGCCTGTGCTGCCGCCTGGATCCCGACATAACTGTTGCCCATCGGAACAAGATTCAGATACAGCTCGAGGATTTCGTCCTTGCTTTTTTCCTGTTCAAGGCGGACGGCATTGTACCATTCCTGGATTTTGCGCTGCGCGGAGCGTTGACTCTCACCGGAGATCAGCTTGACAGTCTGCTGTGTGATGGTCGATCCGCCATGCGTCGGTGTTCCGCCATTGACCAGCATGCTGAGCACTGCACTGCCGATCCGGCGCGGGTCGATGCCGATATGGTCTTCATAGCGTTCGTCTTCAATCGCCATGAACGCGTCAATCAGATGCGTATCACGAACCCTGGCCAGAGAGATATATTCACGATTGATATTCTGACTGCCGGTCAGAATCGCGATCTCGCTGCCGTTCGCGTCAACGATCCGGGTCGTTTCATTGGTATTGCGGATATGATCAGTCGCAACGGGCTCCGCGGTCAGAATATAGCCGACCAGCATTCCTCCGCCAATGCCGCCAATGAGAAACGCGGCGATCAGCAGGATAATGAGGGTCAATGAGATGACCCGGCCAAGCGTACGCCCCGCATAGCGCGTGATCGACCAGGCTGTCCGGTCGCTCGTCGGTTTTCCACTGACCCGGCGGCGGAACTCACGTCGGACAACGGAACTGGATCGACGCCGCGGTGTCGGTGCGTAGGATCTCTTTTTATCTGCCACGATACTGAACCTCCACGGTCAGAACTGAATGGTCAGACTGACAGCTGTGCCACTGCCGTGACTATTCAAGGATAAAACGGACAGGATTCACCGGCTGGCCATAAAGATGGATTTCATAATGTAGATGCGGGCCGGTTGATGTCCCGGTGCTGCCGACAGTCGCGATGACCTGGCCTTTTTCGACGGTCTGTCCTGATGAGACTTTCAGCGAGCTGCAGTGCATGAAAACGGTTTTGAAGCCGTTGCCGTGATCGATGATCAGGTACCGGCCTCTGGATGAATCTGAAGATGCCTCGGCGACATAGCCCGTCGCTGTCGCGCGGATGGATGTGCCACGATCGGCCACGATATCAATGGCCGGGTGAAAATCCGGACGGTGGTAGACCGGATGTGTCCGGTTGCCGAAGCCGCTACTGATCCGGCCGTAGACAGGCCAACGGGTCGGAATGCGATCCAGCCTGTTGTCCAGAGACTGCCGGTAGTCGGCCAGATCCACTTCGGCGGCATCTTCTGATGCCTCAAACTGATTGAGCCGTTTTTTCAGATCGATCAGTTCTTCAGCTTCCTGACGGTAATTATCTACGGTGCCGCTGGAACGGGAAATCAACTGTGATTCATAGTTTTTCATCAATGCGCTGAGAATCCGGTCCTCCAGACTGTTCATCTCAGACTGCTGCTGCAGCAGTGCGTTTTGCTGGGCTTCCAGTGACTCGTTCAAGACCTGGCTGAGTGCTTTTTCCTGGGAAAGCGCCCGTTCCAGCTCAGATCGTTCAATCGTATTGCAGAGGTCGTCCTGAGACGCGATATGAGCGGAAAGCGCTGAGGCTGTTCCCTGTCGCATGACGGCCGCGTCGGTCTGTGTGTCGCGGGTTCCGATGACATAACCGACCGATAACGCGACAAGAACAACCGTGATCAACAGAAACAGGGCTGTCAGTCGGCTTGCGCCAGGATGGCTGGTTATGCGGGATACCAGATGTCGGACCGGCTGAAACAGCGGCTGGCCACGTTTGGACATGTAGACTCCTCTCAATGCGAATACGCGATCTGTATTATAAAAGAAACCGCGGTATAAATCAAGAAACCGGTTGCAGGGGCCGATTCGATCGGCCGGAAATGCGCCATTTAAACAGGGCGGGAGCGGATCAGCCGGGCTGCTTCACGGCCTGCGAGCCAGCCGGTTGAGAACGCGGCCTGCAGATTGTAGCCGCCGGTATCGCCATCGATATCGAGGACTTCACCGGCGAAGAATAGGCGAGGCTGTCTGCGGCAGGCCATGGTCCTGGGATCAATTTCCCTGAGACTGACACCACCGGCGGTGGCCATCGCGTCCTGAAACCCTCTGGTTCGACTGACCGGCAGCCGGAGCGACTTCATGATCCTGACCACGGTGTCAATCTGTATCCGGCTGGTATCGGCCGCCAACAGATTTTCCGGCAGTTCTGACAGTACGGCCAGCCAGCGGATCAGTGCCTGGGGCAGTGGCAGACAGTCGGACAGCAGTGTCCGCAGCTGGCGACGTCCGTGAGAGGCACAGGCCTGGCGGATCGTTTCTTCCAGGCTGACGGCGGTCCGGCCGGGCAGCCAGTCGAGTTCAAGCGAGACCCCGCTCTGCTGCCGCAGATCCGGCGGACAATCACGGGAGACCCGCAGAACCGCAGGCCCTGAGATGCCGAAATGAGTCAGCACGCATTCACCGCGGCTTTGTCCCAGCCGCCGGTTTTCCTGCAGAAGCTCGAGTTTGATGTCCGGACAACTGACTCCCTGGAGTTCGTCAGGCTGGTCAACCGCCAGATGAAGCCCTGTCAGCGCGGGCCGGACCGGCACAACGGCCAGTCCAAGTCCGGCGGCCATCCGGTACCCGTCGCCGCTGCTGCCGGTCGCCGGCCAGCTCTGTCCGCCGCAGGCCATGATCACAGCGGCTCCGGATAGAACGCCATCCGGCAGACGCACGTCAACCCGATCATCAGCCGGATCGATCGCGAGTACGGTTTGATTCAGCCTGATATCAGCGCCGGACTTGCGCGCAAGCCGGACCAGCGCGTCGGCAACATCCGCTGCCCGTCCGCTTGCCGGAAAAATTTTCCCGTTCGGTTCAGTGATTGTGGCGACCCCTTCCCGCATCAGCAGATCAAGCAGCTGGTCACGAAAAAAGACATTGAAGGCCGGGTAAAGAAAACGGCCTTGGCCGAAATAATGATCAATGAACGCCTGCATCGGCTGCTGGTTTGTCAGATTACAGCGCCCTGCTCCGCTGACCATGATTTTCCGGGCCGGTTTCGGCCCTTTTTCCAGAACAATCACAGGCGCTTGATATTGAGCTGCCGCGATGGCAGCCGCCAGTCCGGACGCACCGGCTCCGACCACGATGACCGGGTGATGGGCCATGCTTTTACTCCAATCTGTCTTCAGCCTGAATGGCTGTCAGAATCAGTTCTACTTTATCATATTACTGCATATACGGCTTTGCCTGATGACGGCCTGTTTTTTACGGTACAATACAAGAGTCAATGATACTGGCCGCGTCAGGCCGAAGGGAGGCTGTCTGTTCTGATGATCTATACCATTACACTGAATCCCGCGCTGGACAAGACCGTCGTCATACCATCGTTTCAAGCCGGTCATGTCAACCGGGTTCAATCGATACGCCATGATCCCGGCGGCAAGGGGATCAATGTCTCGAAAAACCTGCAGACCCTGGGCTGCCGCAGTCTGGCCATCGTCGCCCTGGCCGGTCAGACCGGCCGCCAGATCGACGAGATGCTCCGGGAACAGAGGGTTGAGACTCTGGTCATTCCGGCTGACGCACCGACCCGGACCAATCTCAAGATCAGCGACCCGATTGGGCAGTCGACGACAGATATCAACGAACCAGGCCCCATGATCAGTCACCAGGTGATCGACCAGCTGAGCAGAACTCTGCGGCAGCGTCTGAAGAGCGGGGACAGTCTGGTTCTGGCCGGGAGTGTTCCGCCGGGAATGGAATATATCTACTGTGATCTTGGTAAGATCGGGCAAGCGGCCGGTACCCGTGTCTTTCTTGACACCGCTGGTCCGGCGCTGGCCCGGGGTATCGAGGCGCGTCCCTTCCTGATCAAACCGAATCGTGAAGAGTTATCCGAACTGGCTGGCTGTGCCCTGCGTGATGAAGCGATGATCTGCGGGGAGGCACTGAGACTGATCAACAGCGGGATCCGCCATGTCGTCGTTTCACTGGGCAGGGAAGGCCTGATCATGGTCAATGCCGACCAGATCCTGATCGCGGCCGGACTGGACCTTGAAGCGGTCAGTACAGTTGGTGCGGGTGACGCGGTGATGGCGGTTCTGGTCGACGGATTCAGCCGGCAGGATGTTAATCTGCCCGATCTGATCCGCTTAGCCGCCGGAGCTGGCTCGGCCAGTGTCATGTCGCCCGGCTCCCAGCCGCCGCGGCATGAGCTGATTCAGCAGATGGCCGCGCAGATTAAGGTAACGACACGGCCCATCAATACAAAAGTACGTTATAATGATAACAGTCCGATCAGGTGAATGGTGGAGGTGGATCATGACCAGACAAGAAGTTCCCGACTGGAAGAACCCCGCGGTGTTACAGCGAGGCCGCATGCCGGCCAGAACGACCGGTCTGCCATGGCAGACACAGGAAGCTGCCGGCTCGATGCAGCCTGGCCTTTCCCATTATTATGTTCCGCTCAATGGCCGCTGGCAATTTGACTGGCAGCCGCAGCTGCGGCTGGCGGACGATACTTTCATGCAGCCCGATTTTGATGATGATGACTGGGACAGCATTCCGGTCCCGTCCAACTGGCAGATGCTCGGCTATGACAGGCCGAACTATACCAATGTCAATTACCCGTTCCCCTATGATCCGCCGCATGTACCGGATCAGAATCCCGTCGGCTGCTACCGCAAATGGTTCCACCTGCCGGTCAGCTGGGCGGGGCGGCGTATCACGATCCAATTTGACGGTGTCAACTCGTTTTATGAACTCTTCATCAATGGCGATTATGTCGGTTGTTCGAAAGTCACTCATCTGCCGTCAGCCTTTGATATCACGGATTTCGTCGAAGCCGGCGAGAACCTCATCGCCGTCCGTGTCTTTCAGTGGTCTGACGCGTCCTATCTTGAAGATCAGGATTTCTGGCGGCTCAGCGGTATTTTCCGTGATGTCGCCCTGATCGCCGACGAAACCGTCCGGGTCGCGGACCTTCGCGTGGATGCTCTGCTCGACAAGGACAACATCAATGGCCTGCTGCATGTTGAAACAGAGATCGCCTGTCATGAGAGCGCTGCCGGCCGTCTGGTCTGGACATTGCAGACCGGTGAAGGAATGATGATTGATACCTGGAGTGAGGATTTCAGCGCCGGTGCCGGTGAAAACTGTACCCTGACACTCGATCAGACGATTCAGCCGGTCCATGCCTGGACGCCTGAAACCCCGTTTCTCTACCTGCTGACCGCGAAAATTGAGTTGTCTGACGGCCGGCCTCTGCCGTTCTACGCGACACGGATCGGATTCCGCACCGTTGAGGTGCGTGGAGTGGAGGTCTTTGTCAACGGAAAATCCGTCAAGCTGCGGGGTGTCAACCGGCACGATACCAGTTATCTGCACGGCCATACGACTCCACTGTCC